>JBBKWW010000136.1:0-17733 GCA_037969155.1 Moraxellaceae bacterium | reverse complement strand
CAACGACTAGGAAGCAGCAATATACTCGTACAGATAAGAGTAGCTAAGACCTGATAGCGTGCCTTTAACCGTGCCTTTTGTGCCATCAAAGCTGCATTGGGTCACGTTTAAACCAGAGTGATTGAGTAGCTCCTCATTACTACAAAACTCGTTCTGGTTAGCGGGTTTCGGGGCGCTGCCCAAGTGACACAAAACACAGTCCTGTCACTGCGGCAAATCACACAGCCGACCCCCATACTGCACATCAATAGGCATACACGGCCGTCGCAATTGCGATGGCTTTGCCCTCATTGTTGTGTAGATCCATGCGCATGGTGCAGCCTTTGCGCCCAAGCCGCATGACCTCAGCTGTGGCGATAAAATACTCACCGCGCCCTGGTGACAGATAATCCACCCGCATATCGGTCGTGGCTAGACGAGCGACTTTTTTGCGTTGCTCTTCGATCAGTCCTTCACGCCGCCGATAGATCTCTGCCATCGCAGCAATACCTCCGATGCTATCCAATACCGCAGCAGTTGCCCCACCATGTAAAATCCGAAAATGGGTATTGCCAATCAAGTCAGGCGTCATATCAATCAAGCCCTGAATCTCGCTATTCACCACATTAAACTGCATGCCGAGATGCTGCATAAATGGTGAGGCGCTGAAAGTGTCACACAAGCTTTGCAAGACCTGATCAAAATCCTCAAATAGTGCTTCACTAATATCACCTGTCCACGAACTGATGGCTTGTTGCGTGCGAGGCGTTGTGGCTGTGTTTTGCGATTCAGCATCAAGATTCAACTGTTGATACATACGTTTTGGCCAGATTAGCGCTTAGAATGTCCGCTATCATAACGGCGCTTGAGGTTTTTTTCATGACTTTCACGTTTAATCGGGCAGCCTACCCTGCCACTCGACTACGGCGCTTGCGTTTACATGACAACATGCGGGCGATGGTCAGTGAAACGGTATTGCTGCCACAGCATTTGATTGCACCCGTGTTTATATTACCTGGTGCAAAGCAACGGCAAGCGATTAGCAGCATGCCGAATGTGGAGCGTCTCTCAGTCGACCTATTGCTGCAAAAAGCCGAGGATTTACTCGAATTAGGTGTGAGTAAAATGGCACTTTTTCCAGTCACACCAGCATCGGATAAAAGCCCAGATGCGGCGGCGGCATGGCGTGACGATGGCTTAGCACAGACTGCGATTCGGCAACTGAAAGCCCGTTTTCCAGAACTGGTGTTGATCAGTGATGTCGCACTTGATCCATATACCAGTCACGGTCAAGACGGCCTCACGGATGATCAGGGTTATGTGGTCAACGACCTCACCGTCGAGGCACTGGTTAAACAAGCACTTAGTCATGCAGCGGCAGGCGTGGATATCGTCGCCCCGAGTGACATGATGGATGGTCGGATTGGGGTCATTCGGCAAGCCCTCGAACAGCATGGCTACGTCAATACCGCCATCATGTCGTATGCCGCCAAGTACGCCTCCGCTTACTATGGCCCGTTCCGCGACGCAGTCGGTAGTGCAGGTAACCTCAAGGGCGGACATAAAAAAAACTACCAGATGGATCCTGCCAATCGTTTAGAAGCGCTTCACGAAGTGGCACTCGACTTGCAAGAAGGTGCCGACATGGTGATGGTCAAACCAGGTCAGCCGTATTTGGATATTGTGCGTGAAGTGAAAAATCAATTTGGCGTACCGACCTTCGTCTATCAAGTCAGCGGTGAATATGCCATGCACATGGCAGCGATTGAACGCGGCTGGCTATCCGAGGCGGTCATTTTGGAATCTTTGATCGGCTTACGACGGGGTGGAGCAGATGGGATTTTGACGTATTTTGCGGAGCGTGCCGCACAGTTACTGCGTGCATAGCTGCTAAAAAATCCAGCAGTTGAACGTTGTTTCGGCTGCTTTTATTCAGTTTAGCTTTACAGATCACAACAGATCTGGCACAACACAAGCACGTTTAGGCCAGCGAGATCTGTGCGAATGAAGATTCTGATTGTCGGTGGTGGCGTGATTGGCTTAATGTCCGCGCTGGAGCTTGCCCAAGCTGGGCACCAAGTCACCGTATTGGATAAACAACAGCATGCACAAGCCGCCTCATGGGCAGGCGGTGGCATCCTGTCACCGCTATACCCGTGGCGCTATCTGCCCGCGGTCAACCGCTTGGCCAGCCAATCGGTGCTGTTATATCAAAGCCTTGCAATTGAACTGCTAGAATCCACCGGCATTGACATCGAAGTGTCACGCTGTGGCATGCTGATTCTGGATCACGAAGATCGACGCGATGCGCTGTCATGGTATCAGCAACAGCCACACCGTCATCCTGAATGGCTGGGTGGCGACGCACTGCAACAGATCAATCCACGCCTGAACCCTGAATTTCAGCAAGCTCTGTGGTGCAAAGAGATCAGCCATGTTCGCAATCCAAGACTACTCAAGGCACTGGTTAGACATCTGGAAAAAATCGGCGTCAAACTGGTCAAGAACTGCGAAATCGTCAAATTTGAACAGCAGGATCGACAGATTACCGCATTGATTGACCAGCAACAGCATCGCTGGTGTGCTGACCAATATGTGATTTGCTCAGGTGCATGGTCGGGGCAATTGGCGGAATTGGTGGGCTTAGAGCTACCCGTCCAGCCGATTAAAGGCCAAATGATTAGTTATAAAGCAGCCGTGCGTTGGCTACCCACGATTGTCATGCATCAAAACATGTACGTGATTCCACGCCTTGATGGGCATATTTTATGTGGCTCAACCTTAGAAAGTACTGGCTTTGATGACCAAACCGACCAACAAGCACTCACGCTTTTAATGCAAAAAGCCGTACACCTTATCCCTGAACTGGCCCATGCATCCGTTAAGCAGCAATGGGCGGGCTTGCGGCCAGCGGCACCCAATGGCATTCCGTTTATTGGTGCCTCGCCTAAACATGATAATTTATGGGTCAATGCAGGGCATTTTCGCAATGGTATTGTGCTTGCCCCATCCTCTGCCCGTTTACTAAAAGAACAGATGCTTGGCCAGCGCAGTAGCATTTCTACCACGCCATACCAGTTTGCTGAGCAGCTTTACCGCATTGCCAACTGATCCAACTGGCGCTGTAACGTGGAGCGATCAGTTTCGCCGACCAGCCGCGCACGCAACACACCATCTTGATAAAACAACAAGGCTGGTGGCCCAAATAACTGTAACTGCTCCAGCACTTGCTTGGCCTCCACGCTTGGCGCTGTCACGTCTAGCTTGACACGGGTCCACGTCGCAAGCTGGGCAGGTGCATTTGCAGCAAATAACTCCCGCTCCATGATCTTACAACTGATACACCAGTCCGCGGTGACATCGACCAATAAGTATGCTGTATTGGCCTGTCGCTGCTGGAGCTGCGCCACACTGTAGATCGTTTCAATCGGCATCGCAGGCACAGCAACCCCAGCGATGACAGCGCTTTGTGCTAACGGCCGCCATGGATCATGCCCACCCTGCGCCACGCCCATCAACTGTAAAGCACCCCAGACTCCCAGCAGTAAGGCAACGCTACGACTCAAGGGCTGCCCTCGGCCTTGCCAACTCCACATCCACACCGCTAACAGCATGAAGAGTGCTGACCAAGCGGCCAAAATCAGCGAGGTACTAAACACCCGATTCAACAAATACAAAGCCACGCCGAGCAGCAGCAAACCAAAACCCTGCCGCACCCAATTCAGCCACGCACCGGCTTTCGGCAACAAACGGCCTTCGGTTGCCCCAAGCACCATCAACGGCGTGCCTAGACCCAAGCCCAATGCAAACAACGCCACTGCACCCAGCAATGGATCACCGACGGTGGACACAGATAGCAACACACCCGCTAGTGGTGCAGAGACACACGGCGACACCACCAACGCAGAAAAAAACCCAACCAACCAACTGCCAAACAGACTGCCTGCCCAGCGTTCATGCTGGCCAATCTGGCCGATTCGATCAATCTTCGAACGTAGAGCCTGTGGCAATCGAATCGGTAATACATCAAACGTGTGTAGCGCTAGTAGCACAAAAATTAACGCAAAACCGATTAAAATCGAGGGCTGTTGTAACCATGCAACCAGATTAATCTGATGACCAAACGCTGCAATTAATGCCCCGAGCATCGCATAACTCGATGCAATACCGACCGCATAGGCTGCCGATAAGGCCAGTCCATGTTTGGCTGAGCGGCGGTGCTGTCGCGCGACCAGATTGGCCACAATCGGAATCATCGGCAACACACACGGGGTAAACGCCAAGCCCAAACCCGCCAAAAACAGCAAGACAATCGCCAGCCAAGGTCGCTGCCCCAAGCCAAACGGATCGGTATCTAATGGCGCACCCGCAGTAGACAGCGCTGACAGAGCAGACTGCCCTTGCCACGTCACTGACACGGGTAAATCCATCTGCTCAGACTGCACTGACAAATCAGCAATACTCACTCGGGGCACTGGCATACTGAGCGGCCGTAGCTCGCCCTGCTCGCGCAGATTACGCTGTGCCGACTGATTAACCAGCCCCGTTGTCGCAGGCAAACTAGCACTGGCGGGTGCATCAGTGGCTGATGGCTTACTGATCGCATCAATCGCGACCTGCGGAGTGTTGGCAGGTTTAGGTGGTTGGGCAATGGCTTGCGCGATCAGTGGCTGAGCAATGGCCGCTGCTGCGACACTGGCTTGAATCTGAATTTTTTCGGTTTGGGGTGGATAGCACAAACCGGCTTTGGCGCAACCTTGCCAACGAAAACTCAATGTGCCAGAACCCTTCACGGATACACGCAACTGCACATCTTGATCAAATACCGCCACTCGACCAAACTCGGGATCATCCTCAAAGCTCGGCGAAAGAGAGAACGTCGGCTCACCGACCGTTAATCCAGCATCTGGCGTAAAACGAAATTGTTTTTGGTAGACATAATGCTCTGGCGTAACGCGAATCTCGATCAGCAATTCATCCGCCTGCTGTCGGCTACTGACCGAAAACGCCTGCTCAACTGGCAAGAATTTTTGGTTGGGACTGGTTCGTAAACCGCCCAATAGGCCACCAACACTGACACCGCTAAACACTGAGCGTTCAGCTGCCTGCGCCCAAACAGACTGTAAGGATGGCAGTAACAGCCCAAGCCACAACAGCCCAATCACCCACACTACACTTGTACGCTTTGATCGCACAGCAGACATGCCCGTCCCACCTTAAACTCAAACGACCCATTAACCCTAGACCCCACTCAGCATCCAGATCTAGACCCAGCAACGGGAAAACAGCACAGCCTAGCACAAGGCGAAAATAGGCTCATGACGCAACGTGTTAACACCTGCTATTTAACGTCGCGCACCAAATAACGCCGTACCAATCCGCACCAGCGTCGACCCTGCCGCAACTGCCGCAGTCAGATCAGCAGACATGCCCATACTCAGCGTATCCCAATCCATCGGCTGGGCATGCAGATGGCGTAACTCGGTAAATAAATGGGTAGTCTGTGCAAATGCATCGGTATTCTGCTTGGCTGGAATCACCATCAAACCGCGCAAACGTAGGTTCGGCAGTCGACTAATCGCCGCCACCAAGTCTGGTAGCTCTGCTGCGCTACAACCGGCCTTACTCTCCTCATCATCGATATTGAGCTGCAAACAAACATTTAAAGCGAGCTGAGTCGGTAAACGCTGCGCCGACAAACGCTCAGCAATCACCAGTCGATCCACCCCATGTACCCACGCAAAATGTGCCGCCAAATCACGGGTCTTGTTACGCTGTACCTGCCCGATAAAATGCCATTCGATGGGTAAATCTGCCAATTCAGCCTGTTTTTGCAACGCCTCCTGTAGATAGTTTTCACCAAATGCCAATTGCCCATCGGCCACCAGTTGCCGAACTGCATCGGCAGGTTGCGTCTTTGACACAGCCAACAGCTGGATTGAAGCCGCTGGCCGCTCACACTGCGCGCAAGCTGCGGCAATCTGCGCGAGAATCTGTTGGCGTTGCTGCCTAAAATCAGTCATGATTTAGCCTATTCACGATTGAACCAGCCGGATCGCTGGCTACATTTTCCAAAAGGTGCCGTGTATCTGGCAGACCATGCGCCAGATCAGTGGTCACACTGCAATTGTAAGGGGTTTTGCATGGATATTACCGAACTACTCGCTTTCTCGGCCAAAAACGGCGCATCTGACCTACATCTGTCCTCCGGCCTGCCGCCGATGATTCGGGTTGATGGTGAAGTCCGCCGCATTAATCTTCCCGCAATGGAACATAAAGAAGTCCATCGGCTGATTTATGACATCATGAATGACAAACAACGCCGAGATTTTGAAGAATTTTTAGAGACCGACTTTTCATTCGAAGTGCCGGGTTTAGCCCGTTTTCGGGTCAACGCCTTTAACCAAAACCGTGGTGCAGGCGCCGTATTTCGGACGATTCCCTCCAAAGTACTGACCATGGAAGACTTAGGCTTAGGCCAAATCTTTAAAGATATTTGCGAAACTCCTCGTGGCATTGTACTGGTCACCGGGCCGACTGGATCGGGCAAATCAACCACGCTGGCCGCGATGATCGACTATATCAACAACCAGCGCTTCGACCATATTTTGACCATCGAAGATCCAATCGAATTTGTGCATCAGTCCAAAAAATGTCTGGTCAACCAACGTGAAGTGCATCGTGACACGCATGGCTTTAACGAAGCGCTACGCTCCGCCCTGCGTGAAGATCCAGACATTATTCTGGTCGGTGAAATGCGCGATCTTGAAACCATTCGACTGGCCTTGACCGCCGCCGAAACGGGTCACTTGGTGTTTGGTACACTACACACCACCTCAGCCGCCAAAACAATGGATCGGATCATCGACGTATTTCCATCCGATGAAAAAGACATGGTTCGCGCCATGCTATCAGAGTCACTACAGGCGGTTATTTCGCAGACCTTGCTGAAAAAAACCGGTGGTGGCCGAGTTGCAGCCCATGAAATCATGATCGGGATTCCAGCGATTCGCAACTTGATTCGTGAGAACAAAGTCGCGCAGATGTACTCAGCAATTCAAACCGGCGCGGGCTACGGCATGACCACCTTGGATCAAAGCCTCAAGGGTTTAGTACAAAAAGGCATTATCACCAATGCAGTCGCCAAGAGCGCTGCGAAAGTGCCCGATTCGTTTTTATAAGCACTTCCTTTGTAAAGGACAACGCATGCGTACCGACAGGAGTCAACCATGGAATTTGATGATTTACTGCGCCTGATGGTCGAAAAAGGCGGCTCCGACTTGTTTATTACAGCAGGTGTGGCACCGTCGATGAAGATCAATGGGAAAATCCTTCCCGTCACCAAAAACCCACTGAATAGCGATGTGGTCGGCCAATTGATTGAAGGCATCATGTCCGACAATCAAAAACAAGAATTTTTCAGTAGCCACGAGTGTAATTTTGCGATTGTTGACAAAAACGAGTCTGCCCGTTTTCGGGTCAGTGCCTTTATGCAGCGGGATCAACCCGGCATGGTCTTGCGCCGGATTGAGACGATTATCCCCACCGTAGATGAGCTCAAGCTGCCGCCGGTGATTAAAGAACTGGCCATGACCAAGCGTGGCATTATCGTTTTTGTCGGCGCGACAGGCACAGGTAAATCCACGTCGCTGGCCTCGATGATTGGGCATCGAAATCATAATTCGCGTGGGCATATCATCACGATTGAAGATCCGATTGAATTCGTGCATCAACACGCGGGCTGCATTATTACCCAGCGAGAAGTCGGCATTGATACCGCATCGTTTGAGGTCGCACTCAAAAACACATTGCGCCAAGCACCTGATGTGATTTTGATTGGTGAGATTCGCACCCGTGAAGTCATGGATTATGCAATTGCCTTTGCCGAAACCGGTCACTTAGTATTAGCGACACTACACGCCAACAATGCAAACCAAGCCCTTGATCGGATTATTCATTTCTTTGAGTCTGATCGACATAACCAGCTCTATATGGACTTGTCATTGAACCTGAAAGGCATCGTGGCGCAGATGCTGATTCCGACCCCTGATGGTAAAAGCCGTCGAGCCTGCATTGAAGTCCTGATCAATACCCCACTGGTCGCTGACTATATTCGTAAAGGCGAGATTCATGAAATTAAAGAGGTGATGCGGCGCTCTGCTGAGCTGGGCATGCAAACCTTTGACCAAGCCCTCTACACGCTGTATTTGGCTGGTGAAATCAGCTACGAAGACTCGATCAAGCACGCTGATTCGCCAAACGACCTGCGCCTCATGATCAAGTTGGGCGCGAATGCCGATACCCGCTATCTGGATCAAGCCACTCGTGGCCTGTCGATTGAAGACAGTGATTAGAACACGGACATAGCCACCACAGCGCAGCATGCTGCGCTGTGATTTTTTATTCAGATTCAAAATGACATTATTTACGACGAATAGAAGAATCTTTGCACTCTGGCTTACTACAGTAACCGTATAGATTCAACGAATGACCCGTTAACTCAAAACCCAAATCAATCGCGACACGATGCTGCTCAGCCTCAATCACTGGATTGGTAAACTCTCGCACTTGGCCACAGCTTTGACACACAATATGATCGTGATGATCTTCTTGCATGATCTCAAACACCGAGTGATTGTTTTCGAAATGATGGCGCTCAATAATCCCCGCTGCCTCAAACTGGGTCAGCACACGATATACCGTCGCCAAACCCACATCCTCACCCTGCTCCAGCAAGGTTTTATAAATATCTTCTGCACTCAGATGGTGATCGGTCGCGCTTTCAAGCAACTCAAGAATCTTGATACGCGGCAAGGTCACTTTCAGACCTGCCTTACGCAGATCCTGATTGGTGATGGGCATGAAAAACTCTCTGGCTTGATCGGTTAAAGGAAAACAATGACAACACATATCGTGGGCAAGTGGTCATGAGATGAAGTATGATCATCTACCAAAGCATATGCACCAATATTCGGGGAGATAGTGTAGCAAAATGCAAAAATTCCTGCTGACGGTTGTTGTTACGGCCATTTTGTCCGGTTGTTCGTTATTGGGCGTCTATAAAATCGACGTTCCACAAGGTACTCCACTCACCCAAGCGCAAGTCAGCCAGATTAAAGTTGGCATGACGCAACAACAGGTACGCTATTATTTGGGTAGTCCAACCCTGACCGATACGTTGTCACCCAATCGCTGGGACTATCTGTATTACTATACGCCAGGCACTGATGCCCGCAAAGCAAAAATCGCCCCTGTCACCGCCCAAAAAATCAGCTTACAGTTTAATACTGCCGGACTACTCGACAGCATTAACGGTCAAGCCAGTATCCCCGAAAAGCAAATCGGCTTACCCGCCAGCAAAGACCCCATGGTCAATCAACCCTAAAATCAAAGCCATCCGCCGCTCAGTTTGTGGCTGTGCGGACGGATCAAGGCGAGACTGTGCGCACACGGCGACCGACCGGATGACGCGCCGCACGCTGACGGCGGACATCTTTCGGATCACGGGTCAGCGGCCGGTACAGCTCAATCCGATCACCGGCCTGTAATTGATAGGTATCCGGTGACTCGATACGCTGGCTAAAAATCCCAACCGGCAGCGGCCAATTCAACTGATGCTGCGCCAAAATCCCACTGTCCAACACCACCTGACTCAGCGTACTGCCATAGGAAACCTGTAACTGCAACAGGGTTTGTACTTGTGGCGTGACATACACCACAGTGACCGCAATCATGGCCTCAGCAGTGCTGACCGTACGACTAGCTGACATGATTAAAAAACCACAACTGCACCACCTGCCCGACCAGACCCAGCAAAGCAACCAGTACCGCCAACGGAATCACCAAGCGCATCGCCACACGCCACAGGTTATAAGTCATCTCGTGGTTAAAATTCAGCGCTTTACGCAAATGACTGATTTTCATATACCAACCACTAAATACCGCATACACCAAGCACACCAACAACCCCAAGGCACTGGCGATTTTTACCCACAGCATCGACCACGGCAGCAGCCAGATCAACAAACTGACCAGCAGCAACAACCATTGAATCGATGATGCCAAGCCACGCGCCGCCAACTGTAAACGGACCATCGAGATCAAATAGCCCGCACCACACAGTAAGGCCAAGCCATACAGTGTGGTCGCTAGTGGGCCATGAATACCTTGTGCCAGCGCAAAGAGTGTCCCGCCGACGAGCTGCGCAGCCCAGATCGGTAATGCCTGTCCGCTGGCACGATCACTGGTCGGCTGTAGTACGGCAGATTGCCAGTACAGCCCCATACCCAAACCACTGGCCACCAAGGCGAGAATCACCGCAGATGACCACTCAGCCAGTGAAAATGGCGTCCAAGCCCACTGCCCAATGCCTTGCGCAAAGGTGCTCAGCTCAATCGACAAAATCGCTAAGACCACACCTGCCCAGATCAACACCCGTGGAAAGCATGACAAGCCCATTGCAACCAATAGACTCAAGCCAGCCCACACCAACAACGGCACTGACCAGTCGCTAGTAACATCTAATAGCTTAAAATAATGGGCGGCTTGATATGCCATACCACCCGCCATGATCGCCATCACTGCAACCGCCAACCATCCGACTAAACGCCACGCCGGATGCACATCCGCCTCGCGGGTCAACTGCACAATCGCTTGTAACGGTGCGGTCTGGCTGCGACGTGCCAACGCCGTTTCCAACAAGGTAAGCGGCAAGGCCAACAGCAGCATACACAGCAGCCAAACCAACCAAAAATCAATCTGTTGAATGTGAACACTATCGCCTTCTGGGGCAAACCAACTCGACAGCAACACCACCATCAGCAGCGCCACAAGTGCGGCTGGTATGCGTGCTAAAACCGCAGGATTCATCATATTGTCCTGAAAAATTAAACCAAGAACATTAAGCCAATGCTACCGCTAAGCAACAACACTGTCATGCGTGTTTTACAAATAACAAAGCCCCGATCATCGGGGCTTCGCATACGATCACTTGCTACTCAGGGCTTAATGTAAGCCTGAAATAAAGTTCGACAGTAATTCGATATCTTGATCAGATAAGCGACTTGCGACTTGCTGCATGATCGGATGCTCACGCTTGGTTCCCGTCAGGTCGGCGCGGCCTGCTGAACGGTACGATTCAAGCTGGCTTTTAACATAAGCCGCATGCTGCCCCCCTAAACGCGGAAAAGCAGCCAGTGCATTACCGCCTCCATCTGGACTGTGACAACCTGAACAAGGCACCACACCACGCGCAGAATCGCCGCCACGGTACAGTTTTGCACCAGCATCAACCGTCGCTGGATCAGCCAAGCTCACACCACCTTGCTTAGACGCAAAGTAGGCAGCCAAATCAGCCATCTGTTTAGGGGTCAGATTTGCTGCTTGCACATTCATCAGCGCGTTTTTGCGCTCACCTGACTTAAAATGAGTCAACTGCGTATAAATGTATTTGGCATTCTGACCCGCAAGACGTGGAAACTGGTCAGAGGCACTATTGCCATCCGCACCATGACACGCTGCACAAACCGCAGAGGCCGCCTTACCTGCTGCGACATCGCCAGCAGGCATATTCACGGCTGCATGTGCCGCAGCAAAGCTGGTCAGCGCAAAAGCAGCAGCAATCAGTTTTTTCATAACACAGCATCCCAATCGGTTTTTACAAAAATCCAGTGCACCCGCGCCAATGCAAAGCGGTTAGCGTCAAGCGACAGCAACCCTGTTGCTATCATGATTACTTTGCCATTAATTGAATCAATGCGGCATAGTCAGCATCTGTACAACTGTCACACAAGCCACGAGCTGGCATATTTTTATAGCCATTTTTCGTGCTTTGTACCAAAGCAGGCATGCCTTTGGGCATCAGCTTCGCCCATGCAGCATGATCACCAGCTTTCGGTGCACCCAATACGCCGGCCGAATGGCAGGTCGCACAGGATTGCTTATACAGTTCATTGACATCGGCTTGCGCACTACCGAGCACTCCGCCGAACAGTACGCTGGCAGCAATGAATTTGCAGAGTAGCATTTTCATATGATCTCGCTCCATATCGCGGGCAAACCGCCCTCAGGGCAGCCTTATTATGCCAGATATTTGACAAAACTGCGCCATCTACACATCAATCTGATTGCACGCGGCATTATATCGTTAAGTACATCAAACTTGAATCGCTTTATACTAAAGGGGAATCCTTTTACAAGCCTCGACTATGACTCACCCGATTGATGATCTCAACCCACAAGCAGACCTCACCCGCAGCTTGCCGCAAGCCAGTCCACTAGAGTTACCCAAACAGCTCTTATCTGGCAAAGCACTGCTCAACTGGCTTGGCACGGCCAGTTTTTTAACCAGTGCACCCAAACTGACGCTTTGCCCAAGTGACAGCGGCTTTGAAATTGCGTTTGCAGGGCGCTCTAATGCCGGAAAATCAAGTGCAATCAATGCATTGTGCGCCCAAAAACAACTGGCGCGCGCCTCGAAGACGCCAGGCCGCACCCAGATGATTAACTTCTTTTGTATGGGGGATGAGCAGCGGCGTTTAGTCGATTTACCTGGCTACGGCTATGCTGCCGTACCTGAAGCGATGAAGCTGGTATGGCAAAAAGAACTACAGCGTTATTTGATTGAGCGCAAAAGCCTAACGGGGCTGATTCTGCTGATGGATATCCGCCATCCGCTGAAAGACTTTGATCAAATGATGCTGCAATGGGCTAAATCACGCGGCTTATTTGTGCATATCTTGCTGACCAAATCCGATAAATTGAACCGAGGCCCAGCCAACAACACCTTGTTGGCGGTACAAAAACAGCTTAAATCCGAAGGGCTGACCTTTTCGATTCAGTTATTTTCTGCATTACGGCAACAAGGTCTCAATGACTTAGCCCGCGTACTCGCAGATCGACTGCACTATGGCAGTGACCCACAAGTCACTGAGCTATAGGCAAGCAGTGGCTTAACGCTCTTCGGTTTCACGTAAGCGCATTAAGCCCTCTTGTACGGTACTGACCACCAGCTCACCATTTTGCCACATGCGGCCAAAATTCAGGCCACGCGCATTACTGGTGACGGTGGCATCCATGTCATACAGCAACCAATCATCAGCACGCGCGGGACGATGAAAGTAGATACTGTGATCCAGACTCGCAGCCTGTAAGTTTGGTGTCATAAAGCTAATGCCGTGTGGCATCAGCCCTGTACCCATCAAGGCATAATCAGAAGCGAATGCAATCAATGCTTGGTGTAATGCTGGATCATCTGGTAGGCATTCATGGGTTTTCATCCAATGCGCTCGTTGTGGTGCTTCCGGCTGTGGGGTAAACGGATTGGTCGGATTGATGTAACGCATTTCGATCTGACGTTCACGCATAAAGTTCTTGCGAACCGTTTCTGGTAAAAATGGCGCAATCATGGTTTTTAATTCTTGTTCAGTTTTCAGCTCTGCTGGCTGCGGCACTTCTGGCATATCAGTTTGATAATTCAGACCGTCCTCCAGCGGCGCAAATGAAATCATTGCAGTAAAAATCACTTTACCATGCTGAATCGCCCGTACTTGCCGACTGGCAAAGCTGCGGCCATCACGTAACCGATCCACTTGATAAATAATCGGCGCAGCAATGTCACCACCATATAAAAAATAGGCATGTAGTGAATGTGCAGGTCGATCCGTGGTGTATGCCGCAGCACGCAAGGCTTGTGCAAGGACTTGGCCGCCAAACACCCGCTTACCGACTAAATTAAAACTTTGACCACGAAACAAATCTTCCTCAAGTTTTTCCAGATCCAACACCGCTAAAAGCTGTTGCGTCAATTCGTTCATATCTCACCTTTGATTTCGCCGTTGCATGCCTGCTCAATGTCAGTTGCAACACTCAGATCAACTCATCCTAGCAAATGCCGTTTGAATCCACAGTAGTTTTTGTTGTAAGAGATGCGAGATGGGCGACCAAATACCGTTTTTAGATTAAAAGCCACGCAATTGACACATTCTGCCGCAGCAGGGTGTTTAGGCTTTGTGGCATGATAAGGCCAATTTAAATGCGAGCTCGCAGAGGCAAACCATGTCCAAGAAAAACAGCTTTAGTGCTGCTTATCGTCGTATTTCCAGTGCACTACTTGATCTTGCAGTCAGTCCACATGTCATCGGAGAAATCCCAACGCCGCTGCGTCATCAAGTACCTACATCCACGGCACTGCCTCAGCTGACACAACACAGCACTGAGCCCAACAGCGATGCACAACTCATCACCATCGATGCGGCTACTGCTTTGTTGCTACAGCCCGCAGAAGGCCACGAACGGCCTATTTGCTATGTGTTGCAACAATATTCACGCACCAACGCGCTGTTGGTCGATGGTGAGGCACGCCGACAAAAACTGCACTCGCCCTTGCAACCGATGGAAAGCTATTTACTCAGTGAAAAAAATTCAGTGGTTTTTTTACAGCGTAAGCCATCAGAAAACACCGAACAAGCACGACCACACTATCTCTACCCACCGCGACTGATCCGAATGATTGATGCGCTGGCGCAAAACTCCGGCTTAGACGTTGATCTGGTACCAGTAACCGTACTGTGGGGTCGCTCACCGGACAAAGAAGACTCTTGGTTTAAGCTACTGATGGCTGACTCTTGGGGCACGCCAAGCACATTTCGGCAGATGCTGAATATCAGCGTGCATGGCCGCCAAACCTATGTCCAATTCCATGAACCGATCTCATTACGTCACTTGTGTGAACAAGGAAAACAGCAACAGCCTGGCTTACTGTCAGCATCTTATGTGGTACGTCATCTGTCAGATTATTTGGCGGCACAACGTGAAGTGGTGCTAGGGCCTGATCTATCGGATCGGCGTAATTTGGTCGATGATCTGTTGCAATCTACTGGGGTTCAGCAAGCGATTCAAGCCGAGGTGATGCGCAGCAACATGCTGCCAGACTATGTCACCTTACAAGCGCGAGGCTACCTCGATGAGGTGATGTCTGATTATGCACACCCTGCAATTCGGTTTTTGTATCGACTGCTCGACTGGCTCTGGAATCAACTGTATGACGGACTAGAAATTCATAATTTTCAAACCGTACGCGATCATGCCAAAGACTATGCGCTCGTTTACGTCCCTTGTCATCGCAGCCATATCGACTATTTGTTATTGTCATTTGTGATCTATAAACATGGCCTCATGGTGCCCTACATCGCAGCAGGCGACAATCTTAACATCCCGATGATCGGGTCGTTACTACGGCGCAGTGGTGCATTTTTTATCCGTCGCTCGTTTAAAGGCAATCCACTGTATAGCGCCGTAGTCAAAGAATATCTGCACAGTATTTTGACCCGTAATACACCGCTTGAGTTTTTTATGGAAGGTGGACGCTCACGCACAGGGCGTTTATTGCCACCCAAAGCGGGCATGCTGGCGATGACAGTACACAGTCAAATGCGCGGCTCTGGCAAGCCGATTGCTTTAATCCCGACCTATATCGGCTACGAACGGCTGATGGAAGGCGCGACTTATGTCGGCGAAATGCAAGGCAAACCCAAAGAAGCCGAATCGGTGTTTGGCCTATTGAATGCCACCCGAAAAATTGAGCGGATTTTTGGCAAGGTACATGTCAATTTTGGGGAGCCAGTATTCATTGCAGATGCCCTGAAACGTCACAAACTCGACCAGTATCGTGTCCAGCGCAACGACGAACCGCTGCCCACAGCAGGCTCAAAGGTCGTGGCTGAGCTGGCCGAACAGGTGATGAAAAACATCAATCGCGCAGCGGTGATTAATCCCGTGTCGCTGTTGTCTTTGGTGTTGCTGTCCACGCCCAAGCACGCGCTCGACGAAGACGTGTGTATTAAACAAATCGACACCTATCGTGCCTTAGCACAAGCTGCACCCTATGATGAACGGATTCAGGTCACTGGCCTGTCGGGGCGCGAGGTGATTGCGTATGGCTTGAAGCTCAAGCTGATTAAGCGAGTGGATCATCTGCTGGGTGACATGATTGCTATCGAAAGTGACCAAGGGATTTTACTGACCTATTTCCGCAACAATATCCTGCATCTATTTATTGTGTCCTCGCTGATTGCCTCCTTGATTCTGCACAATGGCAAGATTGAGCGCGAAGACATTGCGGGGGTCATTGATGCAATTTATCCGTTCTTACAAGCCGAACTGTTTCTCAAATGGGAAAAGCAGCAACTGGCTGAAGTACTCACCCGTGAACTCGATGCCTTGATTCAGGCCGAACTGGTGCTAGATGATGGCTCAGGCACACTGTTCAGCCCTGCCCCCAACAGTGCAGCGTTTAGTCAGCTCACGGTATTGGCTGCGCCAGTCCAACAAAGCTTAGAACGCTATTTTATGACGCTGACCTTGATTACCCAACAAGGCACAGGCCGGATGACCGCCAAACAAATCGAGGATTTAAGCCATTTGCTTGGCCAGCGACTGTCGATTTTGTATGAATTCAATGCACCTGAGTTTTTTGATCGGACATTGTTTAAGAGTTTTGTTGAGGCATTAGCAAAACTTGACTACCTACAAATCGACGAGGAGCAGATCATTCATTTTGATCATCGACTAGATCGTATGGCTGAAGATGCACGTTTGATCTTAAATGCAGATACGTTAAATACCTTGCAGCACATGACCTGTGTCACCGATGAGGAAGTCGATGCCGCCATGCAGGCGATTGCTAAAAAGAAGGAGCGGCGCGTGAAAAAATAAGCGGGATTATCTGTATTCTGTGGTGATGCCTCGTCCCTGAGGCGTTGCTAATTATTTAGTGGTGGTTCGTGCTTGAGCGTCACAATTATAATGCAGCGCATCCAAGGCACATTGGGTGCGTTGTACAATCGCCAACATCCGCGAGTTATAGATTCCTTCAGCCACAAAACGACGACGCATTTCACGCATCAGCTTGCCATAGGCGACTTTTTCTTCAGCGGTAATGTCTTGCCAGACTTGTTCAGGAATTTGTTGTTCAATTTTTTTGATATTGCCCATCAGTCGTGGCAACTGCCCCACAAACCAATCCCGACTGTTCTGACCAAAGCCGACTGGAAAAGCCTTAGGGTCAATAACCAGACTTAAACTCAAATACAAAATCGGATAGCGCACGGCTGCACCGGTGCTACCAATGCCACGATACAGCTCAAACGGCTGATACAAGGCGGCCGGTGCGGCAATAATATCAGCACCGCCACTGCTGAACACCGCGCCATACTTGGCCAGATTCACGAGCACCGGTTTGGCACCAAACGCCTCAATCATACGCAGATAGACGGGGTCATTTTCGAGTGCCATAAAGCGCTTGCCGACCACATCGCTCAGCTTGGTCAGTTGCCGATTATTATTCATCACAAACACTGAGCCGAGTGGAATAATTCCCGCCACTTCATGCTGCTTTTCAATCATCAAATGTGCAGCTTTCGGTGAAGATAACGCCCGAATCATGGTGGTCGCCATTTGATCATTTTGGATAGAGCCGACTGCACTAAACGACCCCATTAAATGATTATAATTTCGCACCGAAAAGTCCGGCAATACCATCGCCTGACACTCTTTATTGTTATAAGCACGTTGTACATCTTTTTCATCGGTATACACACGAGTGACAAAATCAACATTCCAAACCTTGGCGGCTAGACTAAAATCACGGACTAAGCTAACAGTATCTCCAGCCGCCGCCATCACATCAAATACACAAATGGTGGCGTTTCTAGCCGCCCAAGCAGGATTGGACAAACAAACAACACAACACAGCAT
>JBBKWW010000135.1:0-8878 GCA_037969155.1 Moraxellaceae bacterium | reverse complement strand
CCCCCCCTTTTTTAAAGAGGGGGCTGGAGCGATTCACTGGATCAATGCTGATCAGTCAATGGCAATTTTTTCAATCCGGCCATCGGCATGCACTTCAATCATATGGCCTTTAGGCTCGGAGAGAAATAGCGCAGCGACAAATGCCAGCAGGCTAAATCCGGCCAGTACATAGAAAAACTGTGTCGGCATGACCAGCGAAAACGCGGTCAAAAATATCACACCGCCGACATTGCCATACGCGCCGACCATGCCCGCAATCTGACCGGTCATACGCCGTTGAATCAATGGCACCACCGAGTAGACCGCACCACAGGCACCTTGCACAAATATCGACGTGGTCAGCACCGCACCGACCGCAAACACAAATGACAGGCCGTCTTTACCCATCAACGACATCAGCAAAAAGCCCAAGGTTTGACCACCCAAACACACCATCAGCACGCGACGGCGGCCTTTGGCATCCGACAAGTAGCCACCACCTGGCCGTGCAAACAAGTTCATCACCGCAAAACAGCCCGCAGTCAGACCCGCTACCGCGGCAGATACGCCATATTCGCTGATAAAAAATCGCGGCAGCATCGAAATCACCGCCAGCTCGGAGCCAAAACACGCCATATAGGCCATGCTTAAAATCGCCACTTGTTTGAATTCATAACGTGGTGGCAGCACCACATTTGGCTCAAACAGATGTTTATTGACCTGCCAAATTTTGTAGTATTGATAGACCGCCAGTCCAAATAGCACCGCGTAAGCGGTCAGCACATGGCCATCACTGAGCAGCCCTAAACCTGAAGGGGATAAACGCCATGCCAAAATCACCAAGGCCACATATAGCGGCGCGGTAAAGCCGACATATAACCAAAAGTCGCCTTTGGTGGTGACTTCTAGCCCGCCTGATTTGGCAGGTCGAAAGTAAGTCGCGCCTTCAGGCGTATCGCGCACGCCACGATAGAAGAACACGCTATAGACCATCGCGATGATGCCCGTGGTGGCAATCGCTGCGCGCCAGCCATTTTCACCGCCAAACACATACAACGCCAAAAATGGCATCGACATTGAGGCCACGGCTGCACCAAAATTGCCCCATCCGCCATAGATTCCTTCGGCAAAACCGACCTCACGCGCTGGAAACCATTCGGAAATCAGCCGAATGCCAATCACGAAGCCCGCACCGACGAAACCCAACAAAAACCGCATCACTGCCAGCTGTTCGAAGGTTTGCGCGGCTGCAAACAACAGACACATGATGCCGCTGACCAATAGCAAAAAACTATAGGATTTGCGTGGACCAAACTTATCGACCAACGCACCGATCAAAATCCGTGCGGGAATGGTGATTGCCACATTCAGCATCAGTAGGGCTTTGACTTGCGCCTCTGTTAAGCCAAAATATTGTTGGATATTCGGCATTAACGCGGCGTGAGCAAACCAAATTAAGAAGGTGATAAAAAACGCCAGCCATGTGTAATGCAGCACACGGATGCGTGGAATTTTAAAATTGAATAGCGGGATACTGGTCGCCACGGTGGACTCCAACTGATCATTGTCAGTGCATCGCAAGCATGATCTGTGCCACGTCAGTGCAACCACAGGCTGAATTGGTGCAGTGGATAGCCGACAGAACCTTGTCAAATCAGTGTTACACCTTCTTTTCGTAGTCAAAAAATATGCCAAGTTGAGGCGGTTCAGTGCTGGCTAAGATTCGGCTTGTTTGTTTGGTGTTGCAACAATCTGGTGCGGAAACGTATTTTTTGTGCCAAAACGGTGCAAAAGCCTGCTTCAGGTTTCATTAGACGGCTATTGAGATGGATTTCTTAATTTAAATTATTGTTTTTACTTGATTAATTTGAATTGGCATGGCTTGTGCATTGTTATGCTGACGCAGCAGTGTTGCTGTGACAAAAGATTGACGTTGATCAACCACGATGATGTGGCTGACCCAGCCAGAGCAATGGCGCTCATATCGAGCATATCGGTATGGGCGTTTTTAGCTTTAGATTTGCAAGCCACGAGGAGCCAGCATGCCGACAGAGTCCAAAGCAAACGCCGCCGCCGCAGTCCGTACTGCACAGCCGCGCCTTGTGGTCGTCGGCAATGGCATGGCCGCGATGCGTACGGTCGAGGAGCTGTTGAAGCTGAGTCCTGAGCATTACCAGATCACAGTGGTCAGTAAAGAACCGCACGGCAGTTACAACCGCATTTTACTCTCGCCAGTGTTGGCGGGTGAAAAAACCTTTGACCAAATCATGCTCAATCGTCCCGAGTGGTATGCCGAACAAGGCATCACGCTCAAATCTGGGGTCAGTGTGCAAGCGGTGAATCGGGCACGGCGTGAAGTGCAACTCGATAACGGTGAGCTGCTGGGCTACGAGCGGCTGTTGATTGCGACGGGCTCCAATCCTTTTATCATCCCGTTTCCCAATCATCAGCATCCAGCAGTGATTTCGTTTCGGGATATTGGGGATGTCGATACCATGTTGGCGAGTGCCACGACCAGTCGCCGTGTGATTGTGATCGGCGGTGGACTGCTGGGCTTGGAAGCCGCCAATGGCCTCAACAAGCGCGGCATTCAGGTCACCGTGGTACATGATTTTTCGTATTTGCTGAATCGTCAGTTGGATAAAGAGTCCGCCGATCTGTTACAGGTTTTTCTGGAGCAGCAGGGTGTTGATTTTGTGATGAACGCCAAAACTGACCGCATTGCCGTGCATGAAGATGGCAGTTTGCACGGTTTAGCCTTTAAAGACGGCACAATTCTGGACGGTCAGTTGATCGTGATGGCGGTGGGTGTACGCCCCAATGTTCAACTGGCCAAAGACATGGGCTTGCAGGTGGATAAGGCGATCTTGGTGACGGATACCTTACAAACCTCTGATCCACGTATTTATGCAGTCGGTGAGTGTGTACAGCATCGCGGCGCGTTATTTGGTTTGGTTGCACCGTTATTTGAGCAGGCCAGAGTCTGCGCCAATCATCTGGCAGAAATGGGGATTGCTATCTTTACGCAAAAACCCACTGCGACCACGCTCAAGGTGACAGGTGTGAATTTATATTCTGCGGGTGATTTTAGTGGTGAGGGCAGTGACAGCGTGATTTTGCGCGATGTCGAACGGTCTACTTATAAGCGTTTATTTTTTAAAGATCAAAAACTGGTCGGTGCGGTGTTGTATGGCGATACCCAAGATGGTGTGGCGTATTTTGAGTTAATCCAAAACGGCACCGTGGTGACTGATATTCGTGATCAATTGATGTTTGGGGTGGCAGTATGAAGCAATTTAACCCTGATCAATTGCAACATCATGGCGTGGTGAAAACCACCTGTGCGTATTGTGGAGTCGGCTGTGGTGTGTTGGCTGAAATCGATCCGACGCACACTGGCGCACAACAGGCGCTGATCATTAAAGGAGACCCTGAGCATCCGGCCAACTTCGGCCGTCTCTGTGTGAAAGGCTCAGCGCTTGGCGAAACAGTACGGCCTGAAGGTCGATTGCTGCATCCAAGTATCGGCGGTGTGCGGGCGGATTGGGATCAAGCCACCACTTATATTG
This sequence comes from Moraxellaceae bacterium, assembly GCA_037969155.1. Classification (GTDB taxonomy): domain Bacteria; phylum Pseudomonadota; class Gammaproteobacteria; order Pseudomonadales; family Moraxellaceae; genus JAYXXU01. The sequence continues at coordinate 5,330 of JBBKWW010000135.1, read as the reverse complement.
CTGATCAGTTGCGCAGCATCATCGACACGCATGGCAAAGACGCAGTGGCATTTTATGTGTCGGGTCAGTTATTAACTGAAGACTATTACGTGGTGAATAAACTGGCCAAAGGCTATCTTGGGACGGCCAATATCGATACCAATTCGCGGCTGTGTATGTCGTCTGCGGTGGCGGGGCACAAGCGGGCGTTTGGCAGCGATACCGTGCCAAACAGCTACGAAGACTTTGAACATGCGGATTTAATCCTCTTAGTCGGCTCAAATACCGCGTGGTGTCATCCGATTCTATTTCAGCGGATTAAAGCCGCTAAAGCCCAGAACCCAAACCTAAAAATCGTCAATATTGATCCGCGTGCAACCGCAACCAACGAGATTGCTGATCTGCACCTGCCGATCAAAGGCGGTACCGATGTACTGTTGTTTAACTATCTACTGGTGCAACTGGCTGATCAGTATGCACTGGATCATGACTATATTGGTCAGTATACCGATGGTATTGATGCAGCCCTGACGCTTGCGCGGGAAGATATCGCGCAGTCGGATGTGGTGGCACGTTTGGGCGTGACTGCCGCTGACCTGGCACAGTTTTGTCAGTGGTTTATTGATACGCCGAAAGCGATGACCTTGTTTAGCATGGGGGTGAACCAAAGCGGACAAGGCACTGATAAAGTCAACGCCATTATTAACGTTCACCTGGCAACGGGTCGCATCGGCAAAGTCGGCGCAGGCCCGTTTTCATTGACCGGTCAACCGAATGCGATGGGTGGCCGCGAAGTTGGTGGCCTCTCCAACATGCTGGCCGCGCACATGGAGATTGAAAATCCAAGCCATCGTGCCTTAGTCCAACAGTTCTGGCAGTCGCCGACCATCGCGACGGAGCAAGGCTTAAAGGCTGTTGATTTATTCGATGCCGTGGCTGTAGGCAAGATCAAAGCGATTTGGATCATGGCCACTAATCCGATTGTCTCGATGCCAAATGCCGATCTGGTGAAGCAAGCACTGGCCGATTGTCCGCTGGTGATTGTGTCGGAAGTGATGGCAGATACTGATTGCACCCGTGTGGCCGATGTATTATTGCCTGCGATGGGCTGGAGCGAAAAAGACGGCACAGTGACCAATTCAGAGCGCTGCATTTCACGCCAGCGGGCGGTGTTGCCAGCGGCGGGTGAAGCACGGCCTGATTGGTGGGCAGTGGCACAAGTCGCGCAAAAGCTGGGCTTTAGCGGTTTTGATTATCGCCATCCACATCAGGTGTTTATCGAACATGCGGCGTTATCAGCTGATCAAAATAATAATACACAAGTCCGCCGCGACTTTAATCTCAGTGAGCTGTCTCAGCTCAGCTTTGAGCAATATCAAACGCTAGAACCCGTACAGTGGGGTGCGACACGGTTTTTTGCCGAGGGTGAATTTTATACCCCGAATCGTCGGGCGCGGATCGTGCCGGTTAGTGTGAAACCCACTGGCTATCAGCCAAGCAGCGATTATCCCTTTATTTTAAATACCGGTCGCTTGCGTGATCAGTGGCACACCATGAGCCGTACCGGTTTGACGGCTCGCCTGACTCGCCACACCAGTGAGCCATATGCCGAATTACACCCTGACGATGCCGCACAGTTACAGGTCGAAAATGGCGATCTGTTGCAGATTACGTCGGCGTGGGGCAGTGCCTTGGCGCGGGTGGTGGTCAATGACGGCCAACAGCGCGGCATGACCTTTGTGCCGATTCACTGGAACGGCATCAATAGCAGCAACAGCCGCATCGGCGCGGTGGTCAACCCCGTGGTCGATCCGATTTCAGGCCAACCCGAAAACAAATTTACCCCTGTTGCGCTCAGCAAAGCGGTATTTGCTCAGTATGGATTTGTATTATCCGCTGAAGCATTGCCACTACTGACCCAGACTGGTTATGCCGTCAATGTACGACTCGGCAACGGTTGGCGGCAAGAGTTTGCTGTGGCGACTGCGTTAGATGTCACGACCTTTGCTGATGTTGGCGCAATCCTCGAATACCAAGATCCTGCACAAGGTGTGCAACGGTTGGCTTGGCTTGCTCAATCGCAAGATCAGGCTCAACTGTCCCGTGTTGTCATGGTTGCTCATTCGGCTAATCGCCTACCACCCCGTGGCTGGCTGGATGAGCAACTCGGGCAACCCATCGATGCGCTGACGCGTCGCAGCCTGTTATCGGGTATTGCCGCCGATCCCGCCGCTGATATTGGTGAGATTGTCTGCTCCTGTTTTGTGGTTGGCAAAAACACCATCTGCCGCGCAATTGTTGCGCAGCAACTCAACACCGTGGCTGCTGTCGGCCAATGCCTTAAAGCCGGAACCAATTGCGGTTCTTGTCAAAGTGAAATCGCCAAACTGATCACGCAACTCGCGCCAAAAGCCGACGCGATCAGTCTAGCCCAAACTGTCCTCGGAGAATAAACATGCGTATTGTCGTCATTGGTCATGGCATGGTTGGCCATCGGTTTGTTGAAGTGTTGGCACGCGATGCCGCAGCCGTACATCTTAATACCCCACTCGATGTGACGGTCTTGGCGGAAGAGCATCTTCCCGCTTACGACCGTGTGCAGTTGTCGGCGTATTTTTCGGGTAAAACCGCAGAAGATTTATGCTTGGTTGATCCGAATTTTTTTAGCGATAGTGGTTTTGCATTGCATTTGGGCAAAGGCGCGGCCGAGATTGACCGTGCTGCCAAAGTGGTGACCACTACCGGCGGTGAAAAAATTCCGTATGACAAGCTGGTGTTGGCGACCGGTTCCTTTGCCTTTGTGCCACCCGTCAAGGGCAACGACCGCGAAGACTGCTTGGTTTATCGCACCATCGAAGACCTTGAAAAAATGAAAACTGCGGCCACACGTGGCACGGTTGGTGTGGTGGTTGGTGGCGGCTTGCTGGGTTTAGAAGCGGCTAAAGCCTTACGCGATTTGGGCTTAGAGACCCACGTGGTCGAGTTTGCCCCACGCTTGATGGCCGTACAGATTGATGACGGCGCGGGTAAAATCCTGCGCAGCAAAATCGCCGCGCTCGGCGTTGGCATTCATCTCGGCAAAAACACCACCGAAATCGTCGATGGCGAAGATCATCGTCACCGCATGAATTTTGCCGACGGTTCGCACCTCGAAACCGATATGATTTTGTTTTCGGCAGGTATTCGACCCCGTGATGAATTGGCACGCAGCAGCGGCTTAGATGTCGGCGCACGCGGTGGCATTCAAATCGACAACGATTGCCGCACCTCAGACCCAGATATTTATGCGATTGGTGAGTGTGCGTTGTGGGGTGGCCGGATTTATGGCCTCGTTGCACCGGGTTATCAAATGGCCGAAACTGCTGCTCACGCCATGATTGCCCATGAAAAGAAAAAGCAATTTGCCGGAGCAGACATGTCCACCAAGCTAAAACTGCTTGGTGTTGATGTGGCTTCGATTGGTGATGCGCATGCCACGACCGAAGGCGCACGCAGCTTTACTTATGTGGATGAGCCGAACGAAGTCTATAAGAAGCTGGTGGTGTCTGCCGATGGTAAGAAACTACTCGGCGCGGTGCTGATCGGTGATACCGATGCCTATGGCGGCCTGCTGCAACTGATGCTGAATGACATGGATTTGCCAGACAACGCGCAAGCGTTAATTCTGCCGAGTTTTGATGGGGCAGCTGCACCCGCACTAGGTGCAGATGCGCTACCGATGAGTGCGCAGATTTGCTCGTGTAACAACGTCAGCAAAGGTGATATCTGTGATGCTGTTGCCGCGGGCACGGTGGATTTTGAGGGTCTTAAAAACTGCACCAAAGCCGCCAGTTCTTGCGGTGGCTGTGCGGCTTTAGTCAAGCAAGTCATGAATGCTGAACTGGAAAAAATGGGCGTCGAAGTCAAAAAAGACCTCTGCGAGCATTTTGCTTACTCACGCCAAGAGCTGTATCACTTGTGCCAAGTTGGCGCGATCAAGAGCTTTGACGACTTACTGGAAAAACACGGTAATGGCCAGCACGATGGCTGCGATATCTGTAAGCCCACTGCGGCCAGCATTCTTGCCTCGTTGTGGAATGAGCATGTGCTACAAAAACCACTGGCGCGGCTGCAAGATACCAATGATTATTTTATGGCCAACCTGCAAAAAGACGGCACCTATTCGGTCGTGCCACGCATGGCGGGTGGTGAAGTCACCCCAGATGGCCTGATTGCTTGCGGCACAATTGCCAAACAATATGGCCTGTATACCAAACTGACTGGCGGCCAGCGGGTCGATCTATTCGGGGCGCGTAAAGAGGATTTGCCAGCGATTTGGAAGCTACTGATCGATGCAGGCTTTGAAACCGGTCACGCCTATGGCAAGTCACTGCGCACCGTGAAATCTTGCGTCGGCTCGACATGGTGTCGTTACGGCATGATGGACTCGGTTAGCATGGCGATTCTGCTGGAAAATCGCTATAAAGGTCTGCGCGCCCCGCACAAAATCAAAATGGCCGTCTCGGGCTGTACCCGCGAATGCGCCGAAGCACAAAGCAAAGATGTCGGGGTGATTGCCACCGAAAAAGGCTGGAATCTATACGTCTGCGGCAATGGCGGCATGAAACCACGCCACGGTGAACTGTTTGCCAGTGATCTCGATGATGCGACCTTGATCAAGTATGTCGACCGCATGCTGATGTTCTATGTCAAAACCGCTGATCGTCTACAGCGCACCAGTGTTTGGCGCGACAACATGGAAGGCGGTTTGGACTACCTCAAAGACGTGGTGATTAACGACAGCTTGGGCTTGTGTGCTGAGTTTGAAACCCAAATGCAATATGTCGCCGATACCTATCAATGCGAGTGGCAAACCACCATCAATGATCCTGAGCAGCTCAAGCGCTTTAAGCCGTTTATTAACAGTGATCAAGCCGATGAAAACGTACAGTTTGTCGAAGTACGCGGTCAGATTCGCCCAGCCACTGCCGCCGAAAAAACTGGAAAAATTCAACTGGTCGAAATGACCTAGATCATTGATTTTTAGCGCATACAACAGAGGATTTCATCATGTACCAAAAAATTTGTACGCTAAACGACCTGACCCCAGAGCTGGGTGTCTCTGCCTTGATCAACGGCGAGCAAGTGGCGATTTTTCGACTGAAAGATGATCGCGTGTATGCGATTGCCAATTTTGATCCGTTCAGTCAAGCCAACGTCATGTCACGCGGCATCACTGGTAACCTAAAAGGTTTCGATGTGGTCGCGTCGCCGATGTATAAGCAGCATTTTGATCTGGTCACGGGGCAGTGCTTGGAAGATGATGCGGTCAGCCTAAAAACCTACGCGGTCAAACTGGACGGCGATTCGGT
>JBBKWW010000134.1:0-10671 GCA_037969155.1 Moraxellaceae bacterium | reverse complement strand
ACTGCTGTTGGTTGCAGCCGCATGTACCGCACCCATGATGGACAATGAGAATAATGCTGTGCCTAAGACCGTAGCATATTGTTGATTTGAATAAGACATTGACAAGCAACCTCTGAATAAGTCGTATGATGTGCAGCGACTATGCCACGTCCACTGAGTCGCTCATAGGTGGTTTTGGTGCCAATTCAATGCAACGCGGTGTCGATTGCGAGCAACTGATGATCGACAGCAGCCTTTCTGTAATCAATAAACCTATTCTGCATTTTTTCCAAAAAAAACCACCGCACAAATGGCGGTGGCGCTGACATCTTAACCGTGCTGATACCCTTCTGATCAGGCTAAATCAGATCAAGTTGAGATTAGCTGATCCGATCCCAAGCCTTCCGAGCGGCAAGCTTTGCTTCTGCCCACTTCAAGTGTGATTCGCCTTTGACCGCTTCCCAACGCTGCGCCAGATCTGCCTCCACATCTTCGAATCGGGTATTGCGTTCAGCTTGGTGGCGTGCTTCGTACCCGAGACGATAGGCTGCGGCATAGTCGCGATTATAGTCATCTGCGGTGGTGTAATAAGCAGTTGTCGCATGTGCACCACGCCAGTAGGCGTCTTCATCGGTTGGATCCATTGCCTCGCCTGCTTCATGTCCCGCCAAGCCGCCGACCACTGCACCCACAGCACCACCTGCCAATGCACCGAGTGGGCCTGCAACCAAGCCGACTGTCGCACCAACCACTGCACCACCTGTCGCGCCGACACCAGTGCCGACTGGATGGGAACCCGGCTCACTGCTGATCGGATCGGCATTCAGTGCCTCACGAGTCTCTTTAGGCATGTCTTTAATTAGGTCTCGATCCATTTGATCTCGATCTTGCTGATTGTTCATGTCGATGACTCCATTTCGGTTAAATAGATTCTTTGAGTGTCAGCACATTGGATCACAGGAATCCAGCCGACCTATTCAATCTACGCAAACCTAATCAAAAAGTGTGCAAGCAAGTGTGGTAAATACACCGATCATTTAAAGACGTTGCGTGAAAACAAGTAAGCGATAGAGGGGTGTTGTAAACAAGTGCTGTGCTTTGTCGCAGTTTCGAAAGCCACAAAAAACCCGCACTGTTTTTCAACATGCGGGTTTTTTTAAAATCGGACTGGCAAGTGCCACTACGATCTTAGGCAGCGTCGACGATCACATAGCGACGGCCAAAGGCACCTTTAACAGCAAAACGGACAATGCCGTCGCTGGTTGCGAACAAGGTATGGTCACGACCCATACCGACGTTGCCGCCTGCATGGAACTCAGTGCCACGTTGGCGAACGATGATGCCGCCAGCGTTGATTTTTTGTCCGCCGTAAACTTTCACGCCGAGCATTTTTGGGTTCGAATCACGACCGTTCCGCGTGGAACCGCCGGCTTTTTTATGTGCCATGAGTAAAACTCCTTAACGGGTCGTTAAATTACAGCGTGATCGCAGTAATTTTGATTTCGGTAAACCACTGACGGTGGCCTTGCTCTTTGTGATAATGCTTACGACGACGATGCTTGACGATGCGGATTTTGTCGCCACGGCCATGACGCAAGACTTCTGCGGTCACGCTTGCACCAGCAACGCTAGGTGCGCCGATTTGAATGTTGTCGCCATCAACAACCATTAACACTTCTGCAAAATTTAATGCTTCGCCAGTTTCGGCCTTCAGCAATTCAACTTTCAGACGCTCACCGACGATCACGCGATGCTGTTTGCCACCGCTTTGAATGACTGCGTACATGCTTCACTCCAATAAACCCGTGTCGCCGTGCCGACTCAACGAGAGTCGATCTTCATACGAACGCCACTGGGGAAATGCACAAGGTGAAGGATTGTATGGAAAAGCAGCGATGCTGGCAAGTTTTTTGCTGTATTTTTCACGCAACATGATAGGTTTTTAGCGCTGATCGTTTGCATTGCACAGATCAATACTGGAAGTTCGCTGGCATGACAGCTACGATACGGCTGTTTTGTCAGCAAACGTTTCTTGGCATGATCATGATCGCACTCACGGACTGAGTCAGGATGATCAATTATTTCAATATGGTAGGGCTCATGGTCGACTTTAAAAAAGACATCTTAGCTCCAGTCGCGGATGATTTTGCCGCCATGGATCAGTTCATTCATACCGGCATTCACTCTAAAGTTCCTTTGGTCATGAGCGTGAGTCAGCATGTGGTCGATGCCGGTGGTAAACGGATGCGGCCGCTGATGTGCTTACTAGCAGCACGTGCCTGTCAACCACAGACCGCACAGCAAGCCGATGACAGCTTACGACTCGCCGCCATCGTCGAAATGCTGCACACCGCCACACTGGTGCATGATGATGTGGTCGACGAATCTGGCTTACGGCGTGGCCGACCGACGGCCAATGCCACGTGGAGCAATGCGACAGCGGTATTAGTGGGTGATTTTTTGATTGCGCGGGCATTTGACTTGCTGGTTAATCTGGGTGATCTGACCTTACTGAAAGATTTTTCGTCAGGGACTTGTGAAATCGCGGAAGGTGAAGTGCTTCAATTACAACATCAACATAATCCAGACTCGACTGAGCAAGACTATTTACAGATTATTTACGGTAAAACCTCACGGCTGTTTATGTTGGCCACGGAAGGCGCAGCGATTTTAACCGGTGCATTGCAGCATCGCCAAGCCTTACAAGATTATGCCAAACACTTCGGCAATGCCTTTCAGATGATTGATGATATTTTGGACTATAGTTCAGATGCTGAAACCCTCGGCAAAAATATTGGTGATGATCTGCTCGAGGGTAAACCGACCTTGCCGTTGATTGCGGCCATGCAACGCTGTACCGGTCAGGATTTGGCCTTGATTCGCAATAGCATCCAAACGGGTGGACTAGCGGACTTGGATCGGGTGATTGCGCTGGTGCATGACAGTGGTGCATTGGCGTATTGTCAACAACGTGCCACACAGGAAACCCAACTGGCAGTACAGGCGATCTGTCAATTACCCGCCTCAATCTATCGTGAGGCACTGGCAAATCTAGCGCATCTTGCCTTAAATCGGTTGAGCTAACAGCATGCTGACCTTTACCGATCTGCTCGACGATATGGCCAGCTCTCTGGATCAACCCAATCCAGAATTGCTGGTGTTGTTGATTGATCGGTTACGCCCAGCCTCAAGTCGTGACCTCGAGGACATTCATCATCGACTCTCCAGACTGACTGAGACCTTGCTGGCCTCTCCTGCACGACGGCAGGTACTGCATGATTATGTGTTGTCATTGCTTGGTCGCTATAACCAGGTCGGTTTATATGCTGACAGTGGGATTTTAGGCAACGAAGCATTTTTTACCGCCGTGAGACAGCGGATGGGCTGGCGCATCTTGCCACCGCTACGCCAAACCACCCAACTGCGCGACTTGTTTAATCTATGCTTTCATCAGGCAACTGATGCCCGTTGGGTGGCGAATATTACTGAGCAAGATTGGCAGGCTCTGTTCTTACTGCTGCGTGACATTGATCACTCGGGTCAATTGATCAATGAAACGCGTAGTCGGATTTTAAGTGCGATCATGATCGTGTCATATCGAATCACGTCGATTGGCATCGAGCCGGAATTGATTCGGGCACATCCTGCCATTAATGAATTTAAGTCGCCATTTTTAGTACAAAATCGCGAAGTCATTGATTATGTCGAAACCTTCAAGCGCAGACTGTATGCGGATGTAGCGCAGTTAACCGAGCTGCCCATAGCCGATGAGGGACAGGCATTGGTGATGCTGGATCAATGCCGTGAGATTTTAACCAAAATCAAGAAAAACACGCGCAAGCAAGGCGTGAGTTTGAGCTTAAGTAATCTATTGATTCGCTTGGAACAATGTCTAAATCGGATTGAGCTGTTATTTCACTTGTTGTCATCGGACGCAGATCAGTCTCGACAGGCATTGGCCGAGTTGTTGCGATTACTGGCACGGGCGCAACGTGAACAATCCAGTGTGCGTGCGTTGATTTCAATCAACACCGAACTGATGGCACAGCAAGTCACCGAAAATGCCAGTCGTACCGGTGATCATTATGTGACTACAGATCGTAAAGGCTACTGGAGCATGTATCGTTCTGCGGCGGGTGCAGGTGCGATTATTGCGCTGATGGCCACGCTCAAGGTGCTCTCGGGTCGTTTGGTACTCGCGCCGTTTGCGCGCGCTTTCATCAGTAGCATGAATTACAGTTTGGGCTTTATGTTGATTCATGTCGTGCATTTTACTGTGGCAACCAAACAACCTGCGATGACAGCCGCCACACTGGCCGCAGCCGTACAGCGCAACACGGGTAACCGACAGGCGCAAATCGCAGAGCTGGCCGAAGTCACCATCAACATCATGCGCACGCAATTTATTGCGATTTTGGGTAATATTTCGATTGCAATGCCGATTGCGCTTTTGATTACTTGGCTGATCAGCTCACATACCGGCGCACCCTTGATGACACCCTACAAGGCCGAAGCCTTACTGCATGATATTAATCCCTTTATATCACTGGCAATTCCGCATGCCGCGATTGCAGGCGTCTGGCTGTTTATCTCAGGATTGATTGCAGGCTATTACGATAATTTGGCGGTGTATCATCAAGTTGGCGCACGACTCAAGCAACATGCACGTTTACAACGCATGCTGGGGCAGCCACGTTTAGACCGGATGGCAAGCTATGTGGAACGTAATCTTGGCGCATTAGCGGGTAACTTTTGGTTCGGGATTATGCTCGGCAGTACGGCCACATTCGGTTATATTTTGGGATTACCGTTGGACATTCGGCACATTGCCTTTGCCTCAGTCAATTTTATTCAAGCATTGTACAATCTAGGCACTCCGCCAGAAATCGGTCTGGTACTGGTTTCTTTCCTCGGCGTGCTACTGATTGGCATGACCAACTTAATGGTCAGTTTTGGCTTGGCGTTGTTTGTCGCGTTACGGGCGCGGCGAGTACAGTATTCACAGTGGCAGCCGCTACTCAAGCTGCTGTTTGGACATTTTTTAACCCGGCCCGCTGATTTTATTTGGCCACCAAAAAATCTGCCGACACCACCAAACAATAAGACCCACTCCTAACCGCACATAGATCAGGCCAACACACTGCTGCTGGTCTGTTCTTTTATGTAACCGTTGCATAAGCCGCTTGCAGTTTTTTTGTACTAGCCAGTACACTAGCCAAAATTGTACTGGTTGGTACGTTTTTTGCCGTCATTCCCAGCAGAGCACCAAACCGATCAGCCATCCGCATTATACCGACCTATTGTTGTGCTCTGTCATCACACGGTCATGTGCATAGACTCAGGCTGTATGACGATATATCAGCAAAAACACCCACGCCCATAACACCGTTGGGCTTGCATCAGTGAGCAATTATTATGAGGGCCATCATGCACCGCACTCAATCGTTTTCCACTCTTGTTTTGGTTGCCGCACTGGCGAGTCTGGCCGCCTGTGGCCAATCTGAAGCGCCCAAAACTGCAGCCGGTGCTAAATCCACCCCACCGCCAGCCGAAGTCATTGTGGTGGTTGCACAGCGCCAGCCGGTCGCCCGTAGCATTGAGCTATCTGGTCGTTTACGTGCCTACCAAATTGCTGATGTCAGACCACAAGCATCTGGCATTATCCAAAAACGCCTATTTGAAGAAGGTGCTTATGTACGAGCGGGGCAGCCGCTGTATCAGATTGACGCGGCCAGCTATCAGGTTGCCGTCAGTAGTGCAGAAGCCGCGCTACGCCGCCAGCAAGCCAATCTATCCGCGCTGCGGATTACCGAGCGGCGACTGAAAGAACTACTACGCTCTGATGCGGTCAGTAAACAAGAATATGATGACATCCAATCCAACATCGCACTGGCCGAAGCGGATATCGCAGCCAGTCAAGCCAGTGTCGATAACAGCAAAATCAACCTTAACTACGCCATTGTGCGTGCACCGATCAGTGGACGCAGTGGCACATCCAGTGTGACGGCAGGGGCATTGGTCACCGCCAACCAAGCCAGTGCGATGGTCACCATCCAACAGCTTGATCCACTGTATGTCGATATCACCCAGTCGAGTGCCGACATGCTACGGCTACGCGAGCAAATCTCAGCAGGCAATCTGGCGCGAAATGGCATCACTGAGGTGCAACTGACCTTGCCAGACAATCGTGTGTATCCACTGACGGGGCGATTACAGTTTTCCAATGCCAGTGTCGATGAAACCACTGGCACAGTGACGCTGCGTGCGGTGGTCGACAATCCAAATGACCTGTTATTACCGGGCATGTTTGTGAACGCCAAAGTCAGTCAAGGCAGCATCCCAAATGCCATGCTGATTCCACAGCAGGCCGTCACGCGCACGCCAAAAGGCGAAGCCAGTGTTTTGGTGGTGGCGACAGACAATACGGTGAGCCAGCGGGTGATTAATGCGGCGTTTACGCAAGGCAGCTACTGGGTGGTGACTGAAGGTTTAGAAAACGGCGAGCGCCTGATCGTACAAGGCAGCCAAAAAATCCGTTTTTTACCCGGCATGCCCGCACCCGTGGTGAATCCTGTGCTACAGCAGCCAGCACCTGACGCTACCCAAAGCGTACCGACTGCGGCAACACCCGCCAGCGAACCCGCAACGACTCAACCCGCGCCAGCGGCGGCACAGTCTTAAGCCCACTCAGGAGTCGTCGTCATGTCTCGGTTTTTTATTGATCGACCTATTTTTGCGTGGGTGATTGCCATCATCATGATGTTGGTCGGCATCATCTCTATGCTCAAACTGCCCATTGCGCAGTATCCCGCGATTGCACCACCGACCATCGCGATCAGTGCCAACTATCCTGGCGCCTCTGCGAAAACCGTCGAAGACACGGTCACGCAGATTATTGAACAGCGCATGAAAGGCCTTGATGGTCTGATGTATATGTCGTCGTCCAGTTCAGGCAATGGCTCAGCCAGTGTCTCGCTGTCGTTTGAGGCAGGCACTGATGCCGATATCGCACAAGTGCAGGTACAAAATAAACTGCAAGCCGCGATGTCGCAATTGCCACAAGAAGTGCAACGCCAAGGCGTAACCGTCAACAAATCCGCGCGTAATTTCTTGCTGGTGCTGGGTTTTGTATCGCAAGATGGCAGCATGAACCGTAATGATATTGCAGACTATGTCAGCAGTAGCGTGGTCGATCCGCTGTCTCGGGTGGAAGGGGTCGGCGAAATTACCGTGTTTGGTGCGCCGTATGCGATGCGGATTTGGCTTGATCCTGCCAAACTGGCCAGCTATCAACTGACCAGCAGTGACATTACCACTGCGGTGCAAGCACAGAATGCCCAAATTTCGGCAGGTCAACTCGGCGGTGCGCCGTCGATTGCGGGTCAGCAGCTCAACGCCACCGTCACCGCACAAACTCGCCTACAAACCCCAGAGCAATTTCGCAACATCCTGCTTAAAACCAGCACCGACGGCGCTCAAGTGCGCTTGTCTGACGTGGCTAAAGTGGAGCTCGGCGGTGAAAGCTACGAAGTGGTCTCGCGTTATAACGGCAAATCAGCGGCAGGGGTCGGCATTAAACTCGCCGCTGGTGCAAATGCACTGGCGACGCGTGATGCCGTACTCGCACGCATGGACGACATGAAAGCCAGCTTTCCGCAAGGGCTTGAAATCAGCGTGCCATATGACACCACGCCGTTTGTACGACTGTCGATTGAGAGCGTAATACACACGCTACTCGAAGCGATTGCTTTAGTATTTTTGGTCATGTATCTATTTTTACAGAACTGGCGTGCCACGATTATTCCGACTATTGCCGTGCCCGTGGTACTGCTCGGCACCTTTGGTATTTTTAACCTACTCGGTTTTTCAATCAATACTTTGACCTTGTTTGGCATGGTATTGGCGATTGGCTTGTTGGTCGATGACGCGATTGTGGTGGTCGAAAACGTCGAACGCCTGATCAATGAAGAAGGCTTAAGCCCGCGTGAAGCCACCTATAAATCGATGAACCAGATCACGGGTGCCTTGATCGGTATTGGGCTGGTACTGTCAGCCGTGTTTGTGCCAATGGCGTTCTTTGGCGGTTCAGTCGGGGTGATTTACAAACAGTTTTCGGTGGCTTTGGTCTCCTGTGTGATGTTGTCGGTATTTGTTGCGCTGGTACTGACCCCTGCATTGTGTGCCACGCTACTGAAACCTGCTAAAGATCAACCGCACGCCCAAACTGGTTTTTTTGGCTGGTTTAACCGTAAATTTGATCGCGCTGCGAATGGCTACCAATCGCTGATTGGTCGCATGCTGAAAAAGAGCCTGCGCTATGGCCTGCTGTATGCGGGGATTATCGCGCTGATGGCATTACTGTTTGTGCGTTTGCCGACTGCGTTTTTGCCGGATGAAGATCAAGGCTTGATTTTCACCTTAGTGCAATTGCCTGCGGGTGCGACACAAGAGCGCACGCTGCAAACCATGCAAAAAGTCGAAGACTATTACCTCATCCAAGAAAAAGACACGGTCGCCTCAGTGTTTGCGATTACTGGCTTTAGCTTTGCAGGTAATGGTCAAAACATGGGTCTGGCCTTTGTCCGCTTAAAGGATTGGAGTGAGCGCACAGGCGATGGCCAAGATGTTAAATCCGTGGCTGGACGCGCGATGGGTGCGTTTAGCAAACTCAACGACGCGATGGTGTTTGCGATTGTACCGCCGTCAGTCGTAGAGCTCGGCAATGCCAATGGCTTCGATCTACAACTGCAAGACAGCGGTAATATCGGCCATCAAGAACTGCTCAATGCACGCAATATGTTACTGGGTATGGCTGCGCAAAATCCGAAATTGGTTGGTGTGCGCCCGAACGGACAGGAAGACACGCCGCAATACAAAGTCACCGTCAATCAAGAGCAAGCGGGCGCGATGGGTGTACCATTGGCCGAAATTAACAGCGTTCTTTCCACAGGTTGGGGCGGTAGCTATGTGAATGACTTCATTGATCGTGGCCGCGTCAAGCGGGTCTACATGCAAGGCCAAGCCGATGCACGTAGCGCACCCGAAGACCTGAACAAATGGTTTGTGCGGGGTAAAACAGGCCAAATGGTACCGTTCTCGGCCTTTGCCACTGGCGAATGGACGTATGGCGCACCGAAGCTCGACCGCTATAACGGCTTGTCCTCGTTTAATATCCAAGGCTCAGCCGCCGCTGGTATTAGCTCTGGCGTGGCGATGCAAGAAGTCGAAGCGATGATCGAAAAACTACCTGCTGGGGTCAGTTTTGAGTGGAGCGGTCTGTCACTGGAAGAAAAAAACTCCAGCGGCCAAACCCCACTGCTCTACTCGCTGTCATTGTTGGTGGTGTTTTTATGCTTGGCCGCGCTGTATGAAAGCTGGTCGATTCCAATTGCAGTGATGATGGTCGTACCACTCGGCGTATTGGGTGCCGTGCTGGCGACCTTTGCGCGTGACTTTTCGAATGACGTGTACTTCCAAGTCGGCTTGCTGACAGTCGTCGGTCTGGCCGCCAAGAATGCCATTTTGATTGTGGAGTTTGCCAAGGATTTACAAGAAGAAGGTAAGTCCTTAGTGTCGTCGGTATTGGAAGCCGTTAGGATTCGCGTACGGCCCATTATCATGACCTCGCTCGCGTTTGGTCTGGGTGTACTGCCCCTCGCCCTGAGTACAGGCGCAGGTTCAGGCAGCCAAACCGCAATCGGCACGGGCGTACTCGGCGGCATGCTGGGCGCGACGATTTTGGGTATATTCTTTATTCCGCTGTTCTATTTTTGGGTGCGCAGTATTTTTAAATACAAAGTCCACCCTGAAGACCAGCCTACGGTATCTCTGGAGAAATCTGAATGAGTGTGATCCTCTCGACGCGCTTGACATCAGCACGCTGGCCACGTCAAGTGGCCGCGCTTAGTGTACTCAGCCTGAGTATTGCGGCGTGTACCAGCACACCGCAACTGCGTGAGTTGCGCAGTGCCGATCCAACGCCCGCCACTTCGGTGATTGCAGCCAGCTATCCACAAGCCGAACAGACCGCAGTAGCCGAGCAGCCGTCGATTGCGGCACTCGGCTGGCAGCAGTTTTTTGCTGATCCTGCACTAAAATCACTGATTCAGCTTGGCCTCGATAACAATCGAGACCTCCGCACGGCGGCACTGAATATCCAACGCGCCCAAGCGCAGTACCAAATCCGCAGTGCGGATCAACTGCCGACCGTCAACGCATCAGGATCAATCACCCAACGCGGCAATACCGACGACAGCAGCACCAACTATGCCGTTGGACTGGGTAGTACCGCCTATGAAATCGACCTATGGGGTCGAGTGGCGAACCTAAAAGACGCGGCACTGCAAAGCTATCTGGCCAGCCAGAGTAATCGGCAAGCAGTACAGATCAGCTTGATTGGTCAAATTGCACAGGCTTATCTCTCGCTCGGTTTTAATCAAGCACAGCTTAACTTGGCCGAACAAACCCTCAAAGCCCAGCAAGACAGCCTGAATCTGAATCGTAAACGGCTAGATGTCGGCATCAGCTCCGCCGTCCCTGTGCGGCAGTCTGAGATCAGTGTCGAAAGTGCGCGTTTGGCGATTGGTAACTTTAAGACTCAGATTGCACAGGATAAAAACCTGCTCAATCTGCTGGTCGGTCAGACTGCGCCCGCTGAGTTACTGCCGCTGCGTGCGCCACAACAAGTCACCA
>JBBKWW010000133.1:0-7018 GCA_037969155.1 Moraxellaceae bacterium | reverse complement strand
TGCTGATCTTACAAAAAGCAGCGTTGGCTGCTTTTTTTTGGGTCGGATAAGGACGCTGTTTTACGTCGAAAATTGCGCAAGTCGTTCTAGGAACTCAGCTTGATGTAGTGGGTACTGTGCAATCACTTGCGCCAAGGTCTGTCCTTGTGGGTTGGTCGCATTGACATCACGTCCATCCGCAGTAAAGCGCTGTAATAAACGCTCAAAATCATGTGGGCGCATGTGCTTATAAGCGGTATACAGCACATGGAAATCAGCGCTGGCACCCGTCGGCGGCAGTTGTTGTAAATAAGCAAAAACACGTTCATCTGACCATGCTTCATTAAAAGTTGCCGGTTGTGATAAGGCCATGTGTACTCCACTAGTCAAAATGATTCATCGTGCAAGGTGGCTATTTTGCACGATTTTTTGTTGAAATAACATGATTGCTGACGTCGCGTTGCTTAACGCTCATCCGGCAGTTCGATGTTCATCTCTAGCATTTCGATGTTAGCTTCCGAGCGCACAGTCATCTGTACATCACTTTCATCGACACCGCGTACATAGCGGCTGACCACTTCCATGATCTCCTTTTTCATCTGCTCAATTTTTTCTTGGCTCAGACGATTTCCCAATCGTTGCTCAGTGGCGACGATGACTTTAAGCCGATCCGCAGCCACCCGTGCACTGGCCGGTTTGCTTTCATTTTTAAACAGAGTTGTCCAGAATCCTGCCATGTCATGCTCCAAATAGACGTGCCAACCAGCCTTTTGCTTGTGGCTGAATGTGGCGATACGGGCGATCCTCACCCAAGAAACGTGCAACTAAATCATCATAAGCCTGACCTGCTTTGGAGTCTGGATCGTGAATCACAGGTATCCCGCTGTTAGACGCATTCAAAACAGAATCACACTCCGGAATGACGCCCATCGTCGCGACTTTCAAAATATCTTTGGAGATATCATCAATGGTCAGCATCTCATGACGATTGGCGCGGTTTGGATCAAAACGGGTGATACACAGATGCTCGCGCACACGCCCTAAGCCTTCTTCGACTTTTTTGGTTTTGCTGTGCAGCATGCCGATAATTCGGTCAGAGTCGCGTACCGAAGAGATTTCTGGATTCGTGACAATGATGGCTTCGTCTGCATGATACATGGCTAAAATTGCACCACGTTCAATCCCAGCCGGTGAGTCACAAATAATATAGTCGAATTCCTTGGACAGCTCATCCATGATTCGCGCAACACCTTCATCGGTCAGGGCGTCTTTGTCACGGGTTTGGCTGGCTGGTAAAATGTACAGATTTTCGACTTCTTTATCCCGAATCAAGGCTTGTGATAGGCGTGCTTCGTTATGAATGACATTGACAAAGTCATACACCACACGGCGTTCACAGCCCATAATCAAGTCTAAATTGCGTAGGCCGACATCGAAGTCGATGACGACGGTTTTAAAGCCGCGCATGGCAAGGCCAGTCGCAAATGATGCGCTGGTGGTCGTCTTGCCAACGCCTCCTTTGCCAGAGGTTACTACAACGATTTTGGCCACCAAACATACTCCTCTTAAAAATTGTGAACATCCATTTTACAGGGAAACACAGCAGAATACTGATTCTGTTTGTGCCGGTTAGCTAGTGGCGCGTAGCGGCCGATATTCCAGCTCACCAGCAGGGTTTAAGCAGATTTGTACTGCTTGCCCAAGGTAAGCATCCGGAATATCCTCAGCCACATGATAGGTGCCTGCGATGGATACTAATTCGGCGGCTAGTTTTTGACAGAAGATCCGGGCTTGAGTTTGGCCTGACGCGCCTGCAATCACTCGCCCACGAATGGTGCCGTATACATGCACACTGCCTGCCGCAATTAACTCTGAACCACTGTTCATGTCCGCAGTCAGAATCACGTCACCTTGTTCGGCGATCAGTTGCTGACCTGTGCGCAAGGTTTCATGATGCATGAGCACGATTGGAGTGACTTGGCTCGTTGGAGTGGCGGCACTTGGACTGGCTTGTAAAGGATGTGTTGGGCTGGTTGGAATGATTGGTTCACTCGCTTGTACCCGTTGCATGGGTTGGTCAGCAGCTAAAATCGGTAAGCTGAGCTGCTCTGCGGCGTCCGATAAGTGGCCAGAGACTACCGCTAAAATTTGTAAGCCCGCTTGCCGCAGTATGCTGAGCAATGCTGCGAGGTCAATCGGGACTTGGCTGTCGATAATAACGGGAATGCCTTGCGCGTCTTGTTGGCCGAGAATTCGGCTGAGCTCAGCTTGAATCCGATTGAAGTCATTGGTTTGAATGGTGAGTCGAGAAAAACTCACCATTTTGCCACTGAGGCGAATATCACTCATCGCAAATCCTTGTGAACGGGCGGCTGATTGCTCTGCGATAGCCATCGCGAGTAAATCAGCACCATGCTAGACCAAAAGAGGTCAATTGTACTAGATCACATGTCATGATTTTCTGCTGTTTTTGTGCATCAATCACTGACTTGTTGCTTCCACTGCTGTACAGCGACCTGCTGACGCAGCATTTCTAGACTTTCATAGACCAATGACTCGACCAATGCCTCAAGTTTTGGGGTATCAATCGGCATGGTCGCGATTTTTTGTGCGATCTGGGTCAGCATCGGATTTGCAAGCTGTTCGACTGTGCTGGCTTGGGCAAAAGGCTGTGCCAGTTCGTAGGCAATATTTTCAGCCAATTGTTTACCGATGGACTGAACTTGCTGTTCAATCCGTCCACCGATCATCGGCATGAGGCGCAGCAATTGGTTCAGTTCGCTGGTTTGTTCAATAGCGCGTTGTACCGCCTGACCCACACCATATTTGATCTGTTGTTGTTGCTCGGCGATGGCGGGTGCCAGAGCTGACTGTAGCAGCTCTGCGGTTGCCTCCTGAATTTTTGTCCGATGCTGATCAATCAGATCTCGAATTAAATGACCATGTGAGTCACTGTTTTTTAGCTCGCGTTCGATACCATCGATCACATTAATCACAATTCGATCCGAAATTTCTTCTAAAATGACGTTGTAATAAAACTGCCCGAACTTAAGCAAGCGTTGCGGTATGACTTGATAACCCATCTGGTGCAGCTTGCGTGCAATCGCGACGGCACGCAGTAGGCGAAACGCCCGAAACGCTGGAAAACAACCGAGAACTTCATACCAATGCACAAAAGGAAAGATAAACCAGCGGTGATAGCGTTGTTGTGCAATGGCAAGCAGCCAGCGTAAGCTCAGCTCAGCGATCAAAAATACCGTGATCCAATCTTCAATGATCCGTGCTGTATAATGCCATTCCGTCCGATAGCGTTGTAGTAACGGTATCTGCTGTGTCCAGCTGGCGATACTTTCACCCACACTGCTCATCAGTAGTGCATCGATCCCAACGAGTGATAAGCCAATGATAATCAGAATTAAAATCAGGAAATCGTAAATCAATCCCGACCAATGCGGTCGGCGAGGGGTGCTGATTGCTGCTGTAACGGTAGACATTTTGGGTTCCTTGCGGCGTAAAACAACCGATTGCCGTGTCATGCGAGGTCAACTTAAGGGTACGCGAGATCAATCGCTACATATTGAGGCGGCTTGTTAGGTTTGGCTTACTCTAGTGGTACGCCCGATTTGTCATCGTATCAAAATGTATACAACTGATGGATTTTTTAACAAAAAGAACATGGTGCAAAGCATCTGATCCCGTTCAGAATGCAGGCGTTGTCACAATTTAATATTCTTAAGGAGCTGCACATGCGTGCATTCATCATTTCGGCGGTTGCGGGTGCTGTGATTCTAACGGGTTGTACAACCAATCCTCAAACAGGCCAGCAGCAAATCAGCAAAGGTATGCTAGGCGCGTTGGCAGGTGCTGCGCTTGGTGCGGGCGTTGCCAAGTCTAATGGCGATTCTGACAAGATGGGTCGTGCTGCGGCGATTGGTGCAGCGTTGGGCGGTGGTGTTGGCTTGTACATGGACAACCAAGAACGTAAATTGCGTGAGCAAATGCAAGGGACTGGTGTCGAAGTTGAGCGCAATCCACAAACTGGCGCAGTTGATCTGATCATGCCGGGTGCGATCACCTTTGCAACCAATAGTGCGGTGATCTCACCGAACTTTACAGGGACTTTATCGACCTTGGCGAGTACCTTGCGCGAATATGACAAAACCACCATCACGGTGAGTGGTCATACTGACAATACTGGTGGTGCAGCGTTGAACCAGCGCCTGTCGCAAGATCGTGCCAATAGCGTTTCTAGCTATTTGCGTTCACAAGGTTTGCCAGCCAGTCGGATTCAAGCCATCGGCTATGGCTTTAACCAGCCTACAGCCAGCAATGCGACTGAGGCAGGCCGTGCACAGAACCGTCGTGTTGAAATCAGCATCAATCCACCGTCTTCAATGTAAATAGACGCTGGTACTGATACCCAAAAAGCCAGTTGATCTGGCTTTTTGTACGTTTGCAGTTTGGTTTCTATCTGTTAATAGTTTATTTGTGCGGCCTAGCAGTGTTAGGATGTTGCGACCGGCCATCGACTAGGACTGGTCGATTCGGCTATGTGAAGCCTGACCAACAAGAAGATTAAGCGCTTGAGGGATGCCATGCGTCATTTGACTGTCGTTGTGATTTGTGGGGTTGTCCTGTCCGGATGCTCTACCATGCAATCTGTTCGCCAAAAACTACCTGCCGGACTAGGCGGAACTACTGTTGCTGATGCAAAATTACAGCAGCGCCCACAGTTGCCCAGTATCGATATTACTCAGCCTGAAGATCCTTTTGAGCGTTTCAGGCCAACGGGTTTTAGTTTGGGTACCTGGCTGGATGGGTTTTTGGGTCGTGCTGAGGGCTCATTGTTTGAGCCAGTGCCACGCATGCATCAAGACAATGCGATTGTGTATCTGTATCGCCCAGCGAGCCGTTGGAATGATCAGGAAATCATCACCCCGAATCTATACTTGAATACGGAGCGGATTCCGAGTCTGCGTAGTGGTCATTATTATTGGGTCGAATTACCCGCGGGTGCGTATCGTTTGGCTGTGCGTCGGCCACTAGGCACGATTAATTTTCAAAAAGGCACAGTGCTGGACTTCCAAGTGCAAGCAGGTCAGACCTATTACTTACGTTATGATGAGCAGAATTTTCGTGGTAAACCTGATAAAGCGCTAGGTTTATTGCAAAAAGGCCCAATCAGCCAAATGCCGACCCAGCACGGCTTAACTGAGATTGCGATGACGCATCTAAACACCGCTGGTTATGCCTTTGTCGATAATCCAGACTTTGCTGCACAGTCGAAACTCCCTACGTCAAACAACCGAGTGCCTGATGCGGTACAGCGTGATCGGCTGACCGAGCGTGAGCCACCGATTTTAGGTGTGCCGTTTAAGTTATGGAATCCTCTGACGTGGTAAGTATTATTTGGCTGAGGCGTACTGCGCTCTGACATTTTATTTGTTAAACCTTTGGAAAACTGTAATGAGCGAAGCTAACACTCTTGAAAATGTAATTGAATTAAGCGAAGCGGTCAAAAGTGCTTTGCAGTGCTTAGAAGCGTGGCGGGATCGTCCAAACTCAACCATTGACTCCCAAAACAAGCGATGCATGGCAGAATGGGGGACTCCTTGTATTGTCAATGGTGAGTTCGTTGCACTTGTTATCTATGAGGGAATGGGGAAAGAAATTAGCCAATTGCTAAAATTGGTTCCGAATCTTAAATACTTAAGCGTGAAGCGCAACTTGTTTGATGGGAATCGTGCGCTTAAAAGGATTAGCTTAGATTCAGTTCCATTACTAGAGTATTTAGACTGCTCTAATGCTGGCCTAAACTCATTGAATGTATCTTACCTTAAGAAGTTAGAGTTTCTTGACTGTAGTGAAAACGAATTAATGTCCTTAAATCTATCAAAAAATTTACGATTAAAAACTTTAAATTGCAGCCTAAATGATTTGAGAAAATTAGATCTAAGCTCTTTGTCTGAGCTGGAAATGATGAGCTGTGCTTATAACGACTTCAAAGTATTTGATTTTACAGCGCGTAAGCAACCGAATTTGTCATCTTTGCGCCTACTAAATTGTGCGAGGGTAGGATTGGAGTCATTGAATCTAGAGTGGATGCCAAACTTGGAGTATTTGAATTGTAGCGAAAATCATATTTTTGATCTGAATTTACAAGCCACTGTGAAGTTGAAGACCTTGATGTGCGAAAAAAATAAAGTTAAAGCGTTACATTGTGGCTTATTGGCTTGTCTGGAGCATTTGAATTGTAGTCACAATGACTTAAATTGTTTAGAGCTAGAGGGGTGTGAGTCATTACAAATGCTTGATTGTTCATCAAACTCCTTAGAGAGCCTATGCCTCGGTAAACACCCAAAGCTTCAGACTTTCAATAGTGCTAACAACCCATTGAAGACTTTAGATACGAGTCAATCACCACATTTACAAAGCCCGTTGGGCTGACTTTTAATTACAGCCATGTCCGAATTGCAGCCAATATCGCCAAATGCACCGGATAAAACCAGTAGCCCCAACGTCCGACTGGTGCGACTTGTATCGCAATCGTCTGCTGCTGCAATAACCACAAGCCAAACAACGGCGCAAACGCTGCACTGCCCAAGATCAGCACATCACTGACTTGCACGGCTGCACCGTTGTTCAATCCAGAGGGTAGATTGACCAGCACCGCGATCAGCGCAGGCAAGCCCCACACCCAATAGCCGTAGCGCAGTGCCAACAAGCAGGCAGCAGGCAGTAACACGCCCAGCCAGCCATACATCAGTTGCGCTGTCATCTGGTACGACACACCGATCAAGACTGCGCCGATCAATAGCCGACTGACACTGGGATACTGTACACACCAAGACAACAGCAGGCCAATCGCCAGTGTCGGCATGATATTAAACGTGGTCGATTCGGTCGACAACAGGTGATACGGATACTCGGAAATCAGTGCAAATATCAGCAAATA
This sequence comes from Moraxellaceae bacterium, assembly GCA_037969155.1. GTDB lineage: Bacteria > Pseudomonadota > Gammaproteobacteria > Pseudomonadales > Moraxellaceae > JAYXXU01. The sequence continues at coordinate 84 of JBBKWW010000133.1, read as the reverse complement.
ACCTAAATAACGTGCATTGCTGCGCTGCCACAGTGGCTGATGAGCATTACGGAACACATTGGCGGCAATCGCCAAGCAAAATAG
>JBBKWW010000132.1:0-18834 GCA_037969155.1 Moraxellaceae bacterium | reverse complement strand
AACTGCTCAAGCTGAAGACTTGCAGGAGTGGCAGTTGCTTCTGCATCCGCTTCTTGATGCAACTGTTGCTTAATTTCGCCCATTTTCTTTAAGCCAATCGCTTCACCTATGCCCGTTGGGTCAATCCCGTATTCGGCAGGCAGAATGCAAGTGATCAGTAGGGTCGCGGCAACCGCAGCCGCCAGCGCAGTGGATTTGAGCAACTGCTTGCTTGAGGGTAAATCTGCACGGTTGGGGAGGTCAGTGTTGTACATGCGTTTAAACTCCAATTATTGACTAAAATAACCAGTAAGCTGATAGCCTACCAATAAGAACCCTGCACCCATCAGCACCACGTTTGCCGCATAAGCTTGCTTAAAGAACGTGGGCGTTTTGCGCCAAAATCCCATGATGATCAAAATCGCAGCGAGGGCGAGCAGTTGGCCGATTTCCACACCAACATTAAACGCAATCAGATTGGCGAGTAAGCCATCTTGCGGTAGCTCTAACTCCTGAATCTTAGCCGCCAAACCAAAGCCATGAAACAATCCAAAAATCAGCGTCGCCAGTTTGGTATTTGGCTGCACCCCGAACCAGCGTTGATACGCGCCCATGTTGTCCAATGCTTTGTAAATCACCGAAAAACCAATAATGGCATCAATCAAATACGCATTAATCCCCACACCGGCATACACGCCATACAGCATGGTGATCGAGTGACCGACTGCAAACAGACTCACATAAATCGCAATGTGCTTCATTTTGTATAGAAAAAAGATCACGCCAAACAGAAACAACAAGTGATCGTAGCCAGTCACCATGTGTTTAGCGCCCAGATAGGTAAACGGGATCAGATGAACGCCCGCAACCTCTTGGATATAGCCTTTATCACCGTCAGCAACGCCATGCGCCAGCGCGACACCTGACACACCGACACAAAGCAGAAGCAATAACAGTCCCCGTATAGATCGGGTGTGATTCGATATTCTTTTTCGCAGACGCGAATAAATGGTCAGCAGCATAAAATGCTCCAGTTATGAAGTCGTAAAAAGATTGACTGTTAAAAATTAAGCGAGAGTGTTTTTGGGTGGTTTATAAATTTTATGGATCAATAGACTGGGCAGCACACTGATGTAACTGGTCAAGCGTTGTACGGTCGCTAACAGAGATCGGAAAGAGAGGTTTTTTTCTTGCGTGGTTAATGCATGCTGATGATCATGTTGATGAAAATCAGCAGAATGTTCCAACGTTGAATTAGAATCGAGCGCTTGAGTCAATACAGATGAATGCGCGTGCGGATGATCTACATGATGTACGTTATACCCAGCAGAGGGCATGCTCACATGTAGCATGAGCAAAATGGCCAATAGCCAGTTCATCCACCGAGGAGGCTGCACGAGCTGATTGGCTTTCATGTCACAGCGAGTTATCACTAAACTGCAAGGCTGCTGCACCTGTACGCTGCGCCTCCGCGATGGCGCGCTGTGCGTCTGTCATGTCACTTTGTGTCTCTGCTTCATTCGGTTGCCCACTGTCCATCGGCGGTAATTCACTCTCATTGGCCACAATGGTGGGAATCAACATTGTTTCCTCACTCGATGCAGTGATGGCAATCGGTGTCAGTGGCGCAGCGACTGGACTGATTCGTGCGCTGGAAGCTGTAAATAATGCGTATAGCACTGCTAAAATACCCAGTGCAATCACTGGTTCAAATATACGGGTCAGACCGCCCGCATCACGCTGTGGCGCTAGGACGATCATAGGATGCTCTGTGGCATGGCCATCGTGATGGCTTGGCTGATGGCTATCAAGATCAATGCTTGTCATGGCTGGCTCCGAAATGGGCTGCTGGGATTGCTTGGCTGCTTGGCGTACCAGTTGATTGAGGCTAGCAATGCCAGCCGCGAGATCCACAGCTTCAGTCGGTTCGGGTTTAGCCGCAGCTTGGCCACACAGCACGCTCAGACCTGCCTGTTGCCAGATCCAATCGGGTGCTTGGCCTTGTAGATGCTCGGTTTGCCCATCAAGCAGCTCGTTTAAACCTTCTTCGCCGAGGCTGGCAGCATCGACTAATGTTAAAATTTCGGCTAACACCACATTGACGATATGGTTACTGGCCAATTGCAGTAGCATCGGATCGGCGTTCAGTTGTTTTTGGACTTGGTTCGTCCACTCGTCTTGATCCAGCGTTTGCCAGATACCATCGACTGCTTGGGTGTTGATGAGTGCCAGCACAAGCCCTGTGCCATGTCGCTGGTTCAGATCGACCAAATGCGCTAACACCAATGGCAGTGTCCAGTCGAGCAGTGTCGTGGCCTGTGCGTCATTGAGACCCATCTCTTGCACGGCTTGATTGAGCGTGCTGGCTTGAGTCTTGTGGATGTGTTGTAGTAGGGACAGTGCCATACGAGTCTCCTTGGCTCCAGTGCTTGCATCAGTCGGCTGACACTTGAGTCAATCCAATGCAATTAGTCTAAAATACGCAGGCCGGATTTTTTTGGTGCAGGCGTTTCACTATCCTCTGGAGCAGGTGATGACAATTCAGTCGGGTCACCATATTCGTTGGGATCAAAGAATAGCCCTTGGCCATTTTCACGCGCATATAAGCCAATAACCGCTCGCATCGGTGCATACACTAATTGTGATACACCACCGAAGCGCGCACTAAACTGGATGGTTTCTTGATCGATATGCAATTGCTGCACCGCGTGTGCAGCGATATTGAGCACGATCTGGCCGTCTTTGACGTGTTGCCTTGGCACGCTGACATTCGGCTCATCAGCGTTGACCACCAGATAGGGAGTCAGTTGATTATCCTGAATCCAATCATAAATCGCCCGTACTAAATAAGGGCGGGTCGGGGTGACGGTGATGTCAGTCATTCATCCAATCCTCGGTAAGCCGCGTGTTTGACGCTCATGCACAGTTAACGTGGCCAAAAAAGCCGGTCGCTCAAATAGGCGTTGGCAGTATGCCAGAAGTGGCGCGGTCAAGGAAATCGGTAATTCAATTTGCATCTCTTCGAGTCGCCACAGCATCGGCGCAAGTAAACAATCACAGAGTCCAAACTGATCATTCATAAAAAACGGACGCTTGGCAAATAACGGCGATAAGCTAATCAGGCTATTGCGTAATTGTTGTCTGGCACGTTGTGCTGCTTTGATATCCAAACTATCTGGATGAGTCAGTAACGTCTCGGCAAGGCTCAGCCAATCATGCTGAATGCGCCATGCGTATTGTCGGTATTCAGCGCGGCTGGCCGGATGGTCAGGCAGTAGCCGATTATGATGATAACGATCTTCTAAATATTCTAAAATCACGAGGCTTTGATACAGGCGCAGCTCTCGATCAATCAACGTCGGCAGACTGGCATAGGGATTCAAGTCCAGTAGGTCTTCAGGACGTGCCATCGGATCAACGATGATCAGCCGATAGGGGATTTGTTTTTCTGCTAAGGCCAGACGCACCTGATGACTCACATGATGGTCGGCGTGGGCATATAACAACACACCAGCATGTCGTTGTTCACTGTCAGATAAAATACTAGATTCAGGCAAGATTCGGGTTGCTCCAATCAATCGAGCAGCATAACGAAAACAGCAGACAAACAAAAAGGGCATAGTGCCCTTTTTGTCAGTTGCTAGACGAACTGCTTATTTGACGTCTTTCCAGTACTCTTTGTTCAGTAGCCAGACTGGAATGAGCAGTACCAACAAGAACAAGATTACAAAAAAGCCATACACGGTGCGCTGATGTGCCATCGGCTCTGACGCATAGGTCAGGAAGTTGGTCAGATCACCGACCCGCTCACGATATTCATCATGCCCTAAGTCTTGCTGCAAACTCTGCAAGACATGTGGCATCGCAACATCTTTAAACACGATGTTGTTGACACCCCAAGGACGTTTCGAATCTTCGTAGAAGGTCAGCAGATAGGTATAGATCCAATCTGGGCTGCGCAAACGTGCGGTCAATGACAGGTCTGGTGGTGCGTTACCGAACCATTTGGCCTGCATTTTTGGGTCGATTTTTGGGTTGATGCCATCACCGATTTTGTCAGTGGTGAACATCATGTACTTTTCGACCAGCTCATTTGGGATCGACAGATCAGTCGCCATCCGCTCATAGCGTAAGTACTTGAGCGAGTGGCAGCCGACGCAGTAGTTCATGAACACCGCCGCACCACGTTGTAGTGAGGCTTTATCAGTCAGATTGACCGGTGCATGGCTACATTCGTAGGCTTCTGATGTTTCTGCGTTGATACCACACTCTACACCAGAGGCTTGTACAGCACCGGCAGAGAGTAACAAGGCGAGCGACAGGAGCAGTTTTTTCATGTTAGTGGCCTCCGGTCACGCGATCTGGTGGCTGCTTACAGGTCTCAATCGAGGTGTAAATCGGCATCAAGATGAAGAACAAGAAATACAGGATGGTAAACATCACCCCAAAGCCCATCGCAGCAGTCATGCCTAGGGCAGGGAATAACCACAGCAACACCCAACCCAATAGGCTGGTAATGACCAGTGTCAGGGCTAAGTAGGCATAGATTTCATGCTTGCGCCAGAACCAGACACCCGCAAAAATGACACCGAGGATTAAGGTTTTAACAAACAAGCCACTGAAAATATGTGGAATTTCAGCTGCTGTTTTGGCACCGAGGAAGCCGAGTCCAATAAAGCTGACCACAAAGATCGCCAGCCAGATTTTGGACAGGATACCTTTATAGCGAATCGATTTCACAGGTGAACGATCCAACCACGGCAGTACAAACAAGAAGGCAATCGCACCCCCCATGGCCATCACACCACCGAGTTTATCCGGTACAGCGCGCAGGATTGCATAGAATGGCGTGTAATACCAAACCGGTGCAATGTGGGCAGGGGTTTTCAGTGGGTTAGCCGGCTCAAAGTTTGGACGTTCCAGTAAGTAACCACCGCCCGCAGGGAAGAAGAAAATCACCCCGAAGAAAATGATCAAGAACACCACGATACCAATCAGATCATGCACGGTGTAATACGGATGGAACGGAATACCATCGAGTGGAATACCATTTTCATCTTTTTGCTTCTTGATATCGACACCATCAGGGTTGTTCGACCCGACATGGTGCAACGCGACCAAGTGCATAAACACCAGACCGACCAAAATTAGCGGCAGTGCCACCACGTGCAGCGCAAAGAAGCGGTTCAGGGTAATGCCGGAGATCAGATAGTCACCCTTGACCCAAGTGGTCAACGGATCACCGATGATCGGCAGAGCAGCAGGTAGATTCAGAATCACCTGTGCGCCCCAGAACGACATGTTACCCCAAGGCAACAAGTAGCCGAAGAAGCCTTCCGCCATCAAGACAAGGTAAATCCCCATGCCGATCAGCCAGACCAGCTCGCGTGGTTTTTGGTATGAGCCGTATAGTAAGCCACGGAACATGTGCAAATAGACCACCACAAAGAACGCCGAAGCGCCCGTCGAGTGCATATAGCGAATCAGCCAACCCGCTTCGACATCGCGCATGATGTATTCGACCGAGTCGAATGCGCCTTCTGCCGATGGGTTGTACATCATGGTGAGCCAGATGCCAGTGACAAACTGGTTGACCAGTACCACCATGGAGAGCACGCCAAAGAAGTAGAAGAAGTTAAAGTTCTTCGGCGCGTAGTATTTGGACATGTGGTATTCGTAGGTTTCGGTCGCTGGAAAGCGCGCATCGACCCACGACATGATTTTTTGTCCGATGCTCATGGTTTAGCCCTCCCCAATGGTCAGGATCGTGCCTGCAAGTGAGTACGGCGGCACAGGTAAGTTTTTCGGTGCAGGCATACTTTTGTAAACACGTCCAGCCAGATCGTATTTTGAACCGTGGCATGGGCAGTAGAAGCCACCTTGCCAGTCATTACCACCAAGATCTGCCGCACCCACTTCTGGACGATAGGTCGGCGCACAGCCAAGGTGAGTACAGACACCGGTCACGACCAGTAATTCTGGTGCACGTGAACGAGTCGGATTCTTGGCATATTCAGGCTGATCTGACAGGTCAGAAGCGGGGTCTGAAATCACCGGATTGTCTTTTACTAGATTGGCAACCATTTCTGTGGTACGGCTGACCACAAATACAGGGATACCACGCCACTCGACCACGATCATTTGACCGGCTTCAATTGCGCCGATGTCTTGTACCACCGGTGCACCAGCCGCTTTGGCTTTAGCACTTGGGTTCCAAGATTTTACAAATGGGGTAACGGCTGCAACCATACCTACGCCACCAATTACGGCTGTAGTTCCGATCAGCATGCGGCGGCGGCTAACATTGACGCCCTCGGCACTACTCATTGAGGTTTCCTCCAGACAAGCACGCATGGGCGGCAAAGCCCATTAAAATTTTGTGGCAATACTAAAGAAATCTGTGCTAAAAAGCCACAAAACTACATCATCAGAGCACAAATTAACTGATTTTTCTAGCACTCAGAAACAACAAACCCCAGACAAGCTGGGGTTTGTGATACCAAGTGTCGATTAACGCTTGGAGTATTGTGGACGCTTACGGGCTTTACGTAGACCAATTTTCTTACGTTCGACTTCGCGAGCATCACGAGTCACAAAGCCAGCTTGACGTAGTGCAGGCTTCAAGGTTTCGTCAGCAGCGATCAGCGCACGGGTAATGCCGTGACGGATTGCGCCAGCTTGACCACTCATACCACCACCTTTAACAGTGATGAATAAGTCATATTTTTCAACAGCATCGATCAATTCAAGCGGCTGACGAACGATCATGCGCGCGGTTGGGCGAGCAAAATAGAGGTCTAGTGTCTTGTTGTTGATGTTGATGTTGCCTGTGCCTGCGGACAGGAACACACGGGCGGTTGCGGTCTTACGACGGCCTGTACCGTAATTCTTTTCCATGTCAGTTCCTTAGATGTCCAAGACTTGAGGCTGTTGTGCAGCGTGCGGATGTTCGCCACCTGCATACACTTTCATCTTTTTGATCATGGCATAACCCAGAGGGCCTTTTGGCAGCATGCCTTTAACGGCACGTTGTAGGACTTCTTCTGGTTTGTGAGCGATCAACTTGGTGAAGTTGGTTTCTTTCAGACCACCTGGATACCCGCTGTGGCGGTAGTATTTTTTGTCTTCGGACTTTTTGCCGGTGACAACCAGTTTTTCAGCATTGATGATGACGAGGTAGTCGCCAGTATCAACGTGTGGTGTGAAGCTGGTTTTGTGCTTACCGCGTAAACGGCGAGCGATTTCAGTCGCGAGGCGACCGAGAGTTTTGCCAGTAGCGTCAACTACGAACCAGTCGTGTTGTACCTCTGCTGGCTTAGCGCTGAGGGTCTTCATTGCACGTTGCCTATTATCGTTGGTTGTGCCTAGGGAGCAGGCACAACAAAATTGAGCGCGGATTATAGGTGATTTTTCGGGGTGATGGCAATCTATCTGCTCTGAATCAATTTAAAATAATCTGATGTTTTGCTAGAGATCACTCGAATTTGGCGATCAGTTTTGCTTTTGCAAAAAAAATGCAATGGCTGTCATGATTTAATAAAGTCAATTTTAAGTCAATACTGCTCAGTCACCGAAACAGATGAATGACGCATTAATTGTTGAAATACTTCTTGCTAAGATGCCGCTGTCATCGCAATGTAGGCATAGTGTGTGTTGCACAGCATCATGCTGTGTGGCTTGATGTGATGGTTACTTTGCTCAGCACCCTCGTGTTTTTTGACTGACGGTACGTCAGGCGTTTCAAGGAAAGATATTATGACTCTCAAGCCTTTGTGTGCGTTTATTCTGGTGTCCATGCCATTGGCCGGTTTACATGCGGCTGCACTGGATCGTTCTGGCCAATCGACGGCTGCCTTTTTTCAAAAAGGTAACTATGCGGAGCTAGGCGCTAGTGGCCTGATGCCTAAAGTGGGTGGTGTGGATAGCTCGGGTAATGTCGTGCCCGAGATGGCCAAAGACTACGAAATGTACTCTGCTGCGCTGAAATTCGAAGTGTCACCAGAATCGTCATTTGCGATCATCTATGACCAGCCGTTTGGTGCGGCGGCCGAGTACACTGGCCAGAATAACTTTACTGCTGAAAATAATGCATACAGCACAACGATCCCATTGCCAAGCGCGGTACGTGCAGCGATTGGTGTGACTGGCACGACGACTGTTGAAGTCGATAGCCATAACACGACCTTCTTGTATGGCTATCAGCCGATGCAAGACGTGACGCTGTTCGGTGGTCCAGCGATTCAGTCGATCAGTGGCGAGCTGAACTTGCGTGGTCCAGCATACGATATTTTAAATGGCTATAGTGCCAAGCTACAGCAAGATAACCGCTTGGGCTATGTGGCTGGTTTTGCTTTCGAAAAACCAGAAATTGCTTTGCGCTTGGCAGTGACCTATCGCTCCGAGATTGAACATCATCTGAAGACCTCTGAGTCGTTACCGTTGTCGGTAGCAGCGGGAGTCGGCCTTAGAGGTAGTCTGGCCGCAAGCCCAAACCCTGCACTTAGACCGCTCGCAGCGGCACCTATTGCGCTGATTCAATCCACATTGAGGGGTGCACTTACTTTACCAACCAACACAGCAGATGATATTCGGCAATTGTCTGGTGCGTTGTTGCTGGCCTCAGCAACTCAGTTGGCACCACAAGCGGACAGCAAAACTGATATCACCACGCCACAGTCGGTTAATATTGATTTTCAGACGGGCATCATGGCAGATACCTTAGCCTTTGCTAACGTGCGCTGGGTCAACTGGAAAAGTTTTGCGATCAAGCCAGCATTATTTGCTGACGCAACAGCACTGCGCTTTCCAGGCGGTCTAGATGTCGTGAACTATGCCAAAGACCAATGGTCAGCTAACGTCGGTGTGGGTCGTAAGCTCAATCCACAACTGTCTGGCAGCGTATCGGTCGGCTGGGACAGTGGTGCGGGCAATCCGATCACTACCTTGGGGCCAACCGAAGGCTTTTGGAACGTGGGCTTAGGTGCACGTTACTCACCGGTTGAAAATGTCGATCTCTCGCTAGGGGTAAAATACTTCTGGCTGGGCGATTCCGAAGCTAAAGTCAGCAGCGGCACAGTCGTGGGTAACTTCGAAAACAACGATGCATTGGCGATTGGCTTAAAAGCGGGCTATCACTTCTAAGTCGCCATTTCTCAGCGGGCACTTTCAAGCGGCTGTATCTCAGCCGTTGAACTGACCAAAAGCAACCAAAAACGATCCCATCTGGGGTCGTTTTTTCATTCATAATTGGGACTGACTGACTTGACCTGAGAGTTATCGAATGCGTCCAATCTATCTGACCACGGGCGAACCTGCCGGGATTGGCATGGACATCAGTCTGATGCTGGCCGAGCGGATATGGTCGCGGCCGCTGGTGTTGCTGGCAGATCGTGATGCACTACAACAACGTACCGCGCAGCTGGGCTTAGTCGTACAGCTGATCGACTATACGGGGCAGTCTGAGCCATGTCTGGCAGGGCAGTTATACCTTGAGCATGTTGCCGTTGCTGTGCCGGTAGTGGCAGGGCAGTTAGCGGTCGAAAACGCCGCGCAGGTGTTGGCGCAATTGCGTCGTGCGGCGGCGGTGTGTTTGTCTGGGCAAGCAGTCGGTATTGTGACTGCACCCGTGCAAAAATCAGTGATCAATGATGCAGGGATTGCCTTTAGTGGACATACCGAGTTTTTTCAGGAACAGGCTGGTGTGGCACGGGTGGTGATGATGCTGGCGACTCCACATCTACGTGTCGCGTTAGCGACCACACATCTACCGTTACGCGCAGTGGCCGATGCGATTACGCAGCCACTATTACGCCAAGTATTGGATATTTTGTTGGCCGACTTGCGCACAAAATTTGCGATTGCTCAGCCGAAAGTGTTGGTGTGTGGTCTCAATCCACATGCGGGTGAGTCAGGCCATTTAGGCCATGAAGAAATCGAAATAATTGATCCAGTATTGGCGGAGTATCGTGCAGCGGGTCATGATGTCGGCGTGGCATTACCCGCAGATACATTGTTTACCCCACAGCATCTGATTGGTGCGGATGCGGTGCTGGCGATGTATCATGATCAGGGCTTGCCTGTGTTAAAGTCACAGGGTTTTGGTGAGGCGGTCAATATCACGTTAGGTCTACCCTTTATTCGTACCTCAGTCGATCATGGTACTGCCTTGAGTCTGGCGGGGACCGGCTTGGCTAAGCCAGACAGTCTGGCGGTGGCGATTGCCTTGGCTGAAGAAATGGCCACGCGACAGCAGCTTTTTTAAACTGAATTTGGAATTTTGCATGAGTAAGCAGCAGCCTGAGCAGGGTTTTGCACATAATCTGTCTGGATCGGGTCATCAGGCGCGTAAACGCTTCGGGCAGAATTTTTTGCATGATCAGCGGATTATTGAAAAAATCGTCAATGCAGTCGCCCCCAAAGCAGGTGATTTCTTGATTGAAATTGGTCCCGGCCTTGGCGCATTGACTGCGCCATTACTGGATCGTGCGGAGCATTTGACGGTGGTTGAGCTGGATCGTGATTTGGCCGCAGGCTTGCCGAATCGGGTGTCTGATCCGAGCAAATTGACCATTGTTGAGGCCGATGCGCTGCGCTTTGATTTTCTCAGTCTGCTCTATCATCAGTCACAAGACCAAGCGCAACAACCGCGCAAAGATAAGCTGCGGGTGGTCGGCAACTTGCCGTATAACATTTCTACCCCACTACTGTTTCATCTGTTGCAATACGGTGGGCAGATTCAAGATATGCATTTTATGCTACAAAAAGAAGTGGTTGATCGTATTGTTGCACCACCGAATAGCAAAACTTATGGTCGCTTGTCGGTGATGATGCAGTATTTTTGTCAGCCGACTTTTTTGTTTGAGGTGCCGCCGGGTGCATTTATTCCTGCACCGAAAGTCACCAGTGCGGTGTTTCGTTTGCAGCCATATACCGATAAACCGGTACAAGCAATCAATGAAAAGCGCTTTAGTCAATTGGTGGCACATGTGTTCACGCAGCGGCGTAAAACGTTGCGCAGTAGTCTGAAAGGCCAAATCGATGATGCTGGTTTTGAGCGGGCAGGTATTGATCCGATGGCACGGCCAGAGACGTTAAGCGTGGCGCAGTTTGTTGCGCTCAGTGATGTGCTAGGCTGAGTTGGGATGGGGCAGGAGGTTACGCGTATGGCCATCCGGCATGAGTATGTGATTGGCGATTTGCAAGGCTGTTTTGCTGCGTTGCAAGCCTTGAAAATTGCATTGGACTTTGACGAGACCCAAGATTGTTTGTGGTTTGCCGGTGATTTGGTCGCTCGTGGTGAAGACTCGCTCAGCACTTTGCGCGAGGTGAAGCGTCTAGCGGATATGGGCGCCGCAAAAACCGTACTTGGTAATCACGATCTTAATCTGCTGGCGGTGTGGCGTGGCGTGGCCAAGCTGCGGCAAAAAGACCTCACCGCTCCGATCTTTGTGGCCGATGATGCAGAGATGCTGCTGAATTGGCTACGTCATCAGCCGCTGCTCCTGTTGCCGAATGCCGAAACGGTCTTGACGCATGCAGGGATTCCGCCGATCTGGACAGTCGCTCAAGCTGCTGAATATGCCCATGAAGTAGAGGCCATGCTACAGGCTGATTTGTCGGTGTTGGATCGTTTTTTAGGCCAGATGTACGGAGATTCACCAGACTGTTGGCAGGCTGATGTGGCGGGTGTGGTGCGGCTACGCATGATTACCAACTATTTGACCCGTATGCGCCTATGTACAGCTGAGGGGCGGCTGGAATTTCGTTTCAAAGATTCACTAGAGGCTGAGATGCCAGATGGGTTTTTGCCGTGGTTTGATTGGCCTTCGGTGGAGTCTCAGCCCCGCCGTCGCCTGTTTGGGCATTGGGCAGCTTTAGAAGGTAAAATCCACAATCCACAGGTGTTGGCACTGGATGGTGGCTGCGTGTGGGGCGGCTATTTATTAGCCTATCGTTTGTCAGATGGACAGTGGTTTAAATCCAGTAGTGGCTGTGCTTCGCGGGTACAGAGCGACTGAACCGACCAGCCCGATAGCGTATCGCGCTGTAGTTGTATCTCGATTTGTTGTTGTTTGCCGAGTTGCAGTCGAAACTGTTGCGGAAAATTGCTATAGCCTTGCTGAAGTTGCTCTTGCGCATAAAACTGTAATTGTAGTTGTAAAAAATTAGCCTGCTGCGCGTGTTGTTGCAGCACAGGCCACAGATGACTCAAGTAACGCTGACCATGGCCGTTGATGGTGGGTGTGGTCGCTGGCTGCGCGGCTTGCCACAGGTCGCGTGGAATGATTTGCTGCAACTGACTGGCCTCGATGCGCTGCTCTGAATCCAGCCAGCCCAGCTGTCGCTGTAATTGCCACACCGCGTAGTAGGGCGAGAGGAGTAAGGCCAGAATGAACAGCAGTAGCGTGCTGATAGCCCCAAACCAGATGACGCGTTGTCGCTGAGCTCGATTTAATCGCAGGCGTGGCATGTCAGTCCATTCGTCCAAGCAGATAAAATAAGATCGGTAGCCAAATCGCGGTCATCACGCCATTCACCGCCATGCCAAACGCCGCATAGCGTCCAGCGACAGGACTGCGTTGCCATGCCTCGACTGTGCCAATCGCATGTGCGGCCAAACCCAGTGCCAAACCGACCGCACGCTCATCGTCAATGTTACGCAATAACAGCGGTGACATCGCTGCCCCAATTAAGCCAGACACGATCACGATCAAACTGACCAAAGCCAGTGGTGCATCAATCAGACTGGCGATATTCAGCGCAATCGGTGTGGTCACCGCACGAGTGGTAAAGGCTAAAATCGTCGGTTCAGACAAGTGGAATAGCCATGCGAGAGCGACGGGTAACGCTGCTCCAACAAAGGTGGCCAACAGCAATAAATTGCCCAAGCGTTTCAGTGGTAAATCATCAAAACGCATCGCGGCCAGCGGAATCGCCAGCGCGACGGTGACATAGCCCAGCAAATGATCAAAAATCTGCCCAACCGACTGAAAGTAGTCGGTATACGGCCAGCGCAGTAGCCACAGTGACAACATCACCAAGCCTACTGACAGTACCACCACAGGCAGCTTGGGGAAGCGGTGACCCAGCAACCGTGCCACTATATGTGCCGCCAGCGTGAGCAGTAAACCGGCTAAAACGGAAACCAACATCAAGATCTACTCATTTGATTAACGCGCCGCCAACCAGCGTTTGGATAGCCATGCATAGACCCACAGCGGCACGAGCGTACTGACGGTCATCACCACGATGAACCAACCCAGTTCATGCCCCAGCCCAGCCATCATCACCCCTGCACCCGCTGCAATCGGCAAAAACGCAATCGCACTTTCTTTCATGATACGGGTATTGGCATCAATCATCCGTGTTGATAGTACGCGCCAACGGCGGTAGACCAATAGTAGGACTAGCAGGGTAAATAACCCCACCAGATTGCCCAGTTCAGGATGACCGATCCTCTGCATCAGGATGACCGATGCTTCACGAAACACGATCACCAGCAGCAAGGTTAGCCCCAGTGCTGGCCAATCAATGGCAGTGGTCATGAGGTGGGGTGGCGAGTATCAAGTGGATGATCTGGATCGCTAATCGGCTCAATCCCGATGTCCTCAGGCCAGTCTTCTGTTGGTGTTTGCGCTGTAGCATCGTGCCGCTCAAATGCCTCTAGCACGCGATGAAACTGCTGTGCTTGCGCTGCGGGCAAGACATCATCCACCGATAAATGCGCTTGAGCCAACAGTTGGGCGACGCGGTCTTGTGGCAAGCGTACGCTCAGCGTACACGCGCCATTTTCCAAGTGTTGTTCCTGTTCGACTACATCGAGTTGGTATAGTTGATTGCGCAGCTTACCCGCGTGTGGTGGCAGCGTCAGATCATAGTGATGCAGTTGGCCGGATAAGCACACTCGCACGGCTTCGCGCAGCAGATCAAGTCCTGCGCCAGTATGTGCCGACACATATACGCGGTCGGGCTGATCGGGCGCATGTTCATGGCTAGACGGTGCATCGCCAGACAGGTCGATTTTGTTATAGACCTTGAGCATCGGCACATCGCAGCCGATTTCTTTGAGGACCACTGCGACGGCATCGATTTGTTCGTGCATTTCTGGACTACTGGCATCAATCACATGCAGCAGCAGATCGGCTTCTAGTGTTTCCTCTAATGTGGCGCGGAACGCATCGACCAGCGCATGTGGTAAGTGCCGCACAAAACCCACCGTATCCGCCAATACCAATCGTCCCAGTCCTGTCCACTCTAAGCGGCGTAACGTCGGGTCAAGTGTGGCAAATAACTGATCAGCTGCATACACATCACTATCGGCCAAGCGATTGAATAATGTTGATTTTCCAGCATTGGTGTAGCCCACCAGCGACACGGTCGGGATCGCGGCTTTTTGGCGGGCGGCGCGGCCTTGCTGTCTGGTCTGGCGGACTTTTTCCAGTCGGTCTTTGAGTTGGGTCACGCGAATTTGCAGCAAGCGACGGTCGGTTTCGAGTTGGGTCTCGCCTGGCCCACGTAGCCCGATACCGCCTTTTTGCCGCTCTAAGTGCGTCCAACCACGCACCAAGCGCGAGGCCAAATGATCGAGCTGTGCCAATTCAACTTGTAATTTACCCTCAAACGTCCGCGCGCGCTGGGCAAAAATATCTAAAATCAAGCCAGTGCGGTCAATCACGCGACATTCAAACAGCCGCTCAAGGTTACGCTCTTGTGCGGGGCTCAACGTATGATCAAAAATCACCAAATCGATAGTGTCAGCTTTGACTCGTTCGGCGACTTCTTCGGCTTTACCTGAGCCGATAAACAGCTTGGCATCGGGTTTAGGGCGTGTGCCAGTGATCAGATCGACAACCGTCGCACCCGCCGATTGAGCCAGTAGTTTAAACTCTTCGACATCCAGCTCTTCGAGTTGGCGAATAGTCATGTGCACCAGTAGGGCACGTTCACCACCTTGGTGGCGTTCAAATAATTCCAAGTGATTGCAATCCTCAGGCAGAGTAAGAGTAACGTGAGATCAGTCAGATGAAATCATAGCTGATTTTAGTCGAAGTCGTCTGCGTGCTTTTGTGTCAAAAGCCACAGATGCTGTGATGTTGCTGTGATGTTGTCATCTGAATGTCAATAAACTGTCATCGACACGACAAGCATGGCCGCTACAGTCAATCTCAGCGTATAAAAAAATGAGCCCACCGCATGTCAAACCTGCTTCTCTCATCCGAATCTGAATCGTTGGCCTGTGCTAATAGTTTGGTTATGAATCCGCCCGTGCGGCATCATTTGCCACAGCACGCCAAACCACGCATGCCACGGCGTAGCCATGCACTGAGTGTGCGTTTGGCGGCGGGTGTGCTGGATGTGCGAGCGGCGCAACGCCTGCGGGCACAGGTGTTTGGTGAAGAGTTTGCCATGAGTTTTGCCAACGGTATCGATGAAGAGCGTCTGGATGCCTATTGCGCTCATTTACTGGTTTTTTCTGGTGAGCAGTTGATTGCTACCACACGCTTGCTGGATCGGCATCGGGCGCGCTTAGCGGGTGGGTTTTACAGTCAGCAAGAGTTTAATCTAGAACACCTACTCAGCAGTACACCGTGCAGTGTGTTGGAGTTGGGTCGCACCTGCGTACATCCTGACTATCGCTCAATGGCTGCCATCAATATGCTGTGGCAGGGCGTTGGCCAAGTGGTTGCTGCATGGAAAATCGAGGTGCTGATGGGCTGTGCCTCTATTCCGTTGGGGGTCGGTGATTGTCAGGGCTGGTTGGATCGATTGCCTGAGTCACAGCGATTGAGCATTTCAGTTCGACCCAAGCGTTATTTGCCGACTGCGGTGCTCAGTCGTGATCCGCTGCTGCCGCCACTGCTCAAAGCCTATCTGCGCATGAATGCCAAAGTGGGGCGTTTTG
Organism: Moraxellaceae bacterium; assembly: GCA_037969155.1. Classification (GTDB taxonomy): domain Bacteria; phylum Pseudomonadota; class Gammaproteobacteria; order Pseudomonadales; family Moraxellaceae; genus JAYXXU01. The sequence goes on along the minus strand of JBBKWW010000132.1, from coordinate 2,954 downwards.
CCTGTTTTGATCCCGTGTTTCACTGTGCTGATGTGTTGATTTGGCTGCCGCTGGCGCAGATGGATACACGTTATTTAGGGCATTTTGGTCAGTCTGGCATCGCGTGAGTCATACGACCATCCGCAAAAATCACCTTGCCATCATCCAATGATTGGCCTTTGGCGTGGCTTGAGTATACTGAAGCCACGTCCTCAGTATGAGCAAAAACACATGACGGCAATTCAACAACCTTGCACGCCTTCGTTATCACAACAGGCCAAACAAAAAATCAATGTGTTAGGACGCGGCATGGGCATGCTGGCGACGATTGGTCACGGTTTTGGCATGGCACTGACCTCGGGCGCGATGTTTAAACCCAATCAGCCGCACCATCCAGCATTGACACAGCAATTTTGCAAACGTATGTGCAAAACCTTACGGGTCCGTGTACAAGTCCATGGCGTTATGCCGCGTGAGCATGCCTTATGGGTCAGTAATCATATTTCATGGATCGATATTCCAGTGATTGGCTCACTGACACGGGTGTTTTTTTTATCCAAAGCAGAGGTGGCGCGTTGGCCATTGATGGGGCGTTTAGCACGGGCAGGTGGCACGCTGTTTATCCAACGTGGCTCCGGTGACTCGGACAAAGTACGCCAGCAGATCACAGGTTTTTTACAAAAAAAGCTACCGATTCTATTTTTTCCAGAAGCGACTACCACAGACGGCAAGCAAATTCGTCGTTTGCATGGTCGGCTACTGCAATCGGCCATCGATAGCCAAACCAGTGTGCAGCCGCTGTTGATTTGCTACGTTACCGCGCAGCGCAAGCTAGATATGGTCATGCCGTTTATCGGTGAAATCAGCTTTGTTGAGCATCTACAGCACGTGTTAGCTCATCCCGCTGTGACCGCGCATGTCATGGTATTGCCTGCGATTCGTTCAGTCGGCCATGATGTTCACAGTCTGACCAATCTGTTGCAAAAACAGATGCACGATGGACTTGCAACCTTGCATGAGCAGGTGCTTTTGGATTAGTCCATCGCGTCTTGCAAGCCGTGCGTTCAAACAAACGAACGCATGGCTTGGGTTCAATCACCGCGAGTGTCGGTTGCTCGGTCGCGATTACTGAATTGACCGCTCACCAGATGATTCAGTTGGTTTTTCCTCAGGGTCACTGTCTTCTTTCGCGCTATCCTCTTTGGGATATAGTAAGTCTAGATCAATACCGAGTGCGAGGGCACGTTTTTCCCATTGCTGGCGTGCTAATAGTTGCATGTCCTCCACCTTATCCACCTCATCCATGATCTCCATGCCGAGCAGGGTTTCCAGCACATCTTCAAGGGTGACGATGCCTTTGGTTTCGCCATACTCGCCGACCACTAGTGCAATATGTTGTCGAGTGTTTAAGAGTAAATCTAGCAGCTTCGACAGCGAAATACTGCGGGTAATGGTCATGATGTCACGTCGGAACTGACTCAGTGGAATATCGAGTTGATCCCGTGCAACGGAGAGTAAAATCTCATTTTTAAGGATAAAACCGGTAATCGTATGCAGATCACCGCTATACAACGGAATCCGTGAAAATGGTGTTTCGCCCTTGATTGCCAATGCTTCGGAAACCGTCAGTGTTTCATCCAGCGCTGCAATCACTGTGCGTGGGGTCATGATGTCTTGTGCGCGTAACCCACTAAACCGAAACAGATTACGGATGATTTGAGACTCGCGTTCGTTGATATGGCCGGACACTTCACCAATACCGGCCATCGCGACAAACTCATCACGGCTAAACACATGCACATCGTGGCCGCGTGCCACCAGCTTGGTGAATTTCTCAGAAATCCAGATTAAAGGGTATAAGCTCACCGTAATGATTTGGATGAACCCTGCCGTAAATCCGGTCAGTTTACGCCATAACATCGCGCCGAGTGTTTTTGGTAAAATTTCTGATAAGAATAAAATCAGCAAGGTCATAACCGCTGAAAACACCCCGAACCATGCACTGCCAAAGACCACGGTGGCTTTAGCACCCGAGATAATTGCACCAACGGTATGTGCAACGGTATTCAGGGTTAAAATTGCTGCCAGTGAGCGATCAATATTGTCTACTTTGAGGATTTTTAACGTAGCCGCTTTTTTAGGATCTCTTTCGGCTAAATCTGCAATATAAGAGGGCGTAATACTGAGTAAAGTCGCTTCAGCCAAGGAGCATAAAAACGAAATAAGCAGTGCGCCAACCACGACCAAAATTAAAATTATCACGTCTGCCTGAGTGACAGTGTCGCTGGTGGGGACTAAATTGCCACCAGAGGCGGCGGCAAACACAGCGCTGGTTGCAAGGAGCAAAGCAGCAAGCGTCACGGCTACAGGGAGTCGAGAACGCGGTCGTCTATTCATGATGAGTAAAAGATCTCAAAAAATGGTGAGGGGAGCATAGCAGGATTTTGGCCCGTGTGGTTATTGGGATCATGTGGCATATGTCAGGCCGACATGTTCCCAATATGATCTAGCAGGTTGTGTGCCAAGATGAGTTGGTGAGGTCTATTGCGGATCGTGATACCGCTGGTCAATGCTGAAATTTTCGGGATGCTTGCCTTGGATCGGTCGATAAAACGCCATGATTTCCGCGAGGTCTTTGGCGACATCGCCAGATGGGTAGATGATTTTACCGACCCCCGCTTCTTTTTTGGCATAGTCCAGATAGGCAAGGGCAATCGGGACACCCGCAGCGACCGCGACATGATAGAAGCCGCTTTTCCATTCAAGTTTTAGCGAGCGAGTGCCTTCAGGTGTGATGAGCATCACCATTCGCGGATTCGTTTTAAACAGGTCAGCCATCGCTTGCACCATGCTGGGGCGCTCTTCACCGGCTTGGCGTGGACTACGGTCAATGCCAACGCCGCCCATCGCACGGATTAAACCGCCAAATGGGGACTTGGTATAGCTGTCTTTGATGGTGATTTTGACGGGGATAT
>JBBKWW010000131.1:0-5597 GCA_037969155.1 Moraxellaceae bacterium | reverse complement strand
GCTGCCGTTAGCACCCTAAAACAAGCAGGCGCAAGCGGCATAATTACGCTCATGGCTGATGCAGAGCTGGCCGACAATGGCGCTGCGGATCTCGGCCAAGTCTGCCAAGAGATAGGATTACAATGGTATCAACTGCCGATTGCCGATGACGCAGCCCCTACCGCCGATTTTCAACACGCATGGCAACAGCATTACACTGAAATTATGCTACGTTTACAGGCAGGTGATACGCTAGCCATCCACTGCAAAGGTGGCTCAGGTCGTACTGGGCTAATCGCTGCTCAGATAATGTTGAGCGCTGGTGCTGAGTTACCCGCCACTATTCACGCCATACAAGCGATTCGGCCACGTGCGCTACAACAGCCTGCTCACATCGCCTATCTTCAGCAGATTGCAGTACATCAGGAGTCAGCATCATGAGTATTAAAATCGGTATTAATGGCTTTGGTCGGATTGGTCGTTTGGCATTACGCGCGGCATTTGATTGGCCTGAGTTTGAGTTTATCCAGATCAATGATCCTGCCGGCAATCCGGAAGCGCATGCGCACTTGCTTAATTTTGACTCGGTGCATGGTCGGTGGCAGCACAATGCTAGCTTTGATGCAGAGACCATCATCATCGCAGGTCAGCAGATTAAACTGACGCAGCATAAAACCATCGCCGAAACCGATTGGTCAGGCTGTGATGTGGTCATTGAGGCCAGCGGAAAAATGAAAACTGTTGCTGCGTTACAGGACTATCTCACACAAGGCGTAAAACGCGTGGTGGTGGCAGCGCCTGTCAAAGAAGCGGCCGCGCTGAATATTGTGATGGGGGTTAATGATCATCTATACGACCCTGCCCAGCATCGAATTGTTACCGCTGCATCATGCACCACCAATTGTATTGCACCGGTAATTAAAGTCATTCATGAAGCCCTCGGTATTGTGCATGGCTCAATCACCACGATTCACGATCTGACCAATACACAAAGTATTCTGGATACACCACATCCAGACCTACGCCGCGCCCGTGCGTCTGGCATGAGTTTAATCCCAACCACCACCGGCTCAGCGACTGCGATTGCTGAGATTTTCCCCGAGCTGAAGGGTCGCTTAAACGGTCACGCAATTCGTGTGCCGCTGGCCAATGCCTCGCTGACCGATTGCGTGTTTGAAGTATCAAAGGCGACCAGCGCCGAAGAAGTCAATCAACTGTTACAGCAAGCAGCACGAGGCACACTCAAAGACATCCTCGGTTACGAAGAGCGGCCACTGGTGTCGATTGATTATCGCACCGATCCACGTTCGTCGATTATTGACGCTCTATCTACCTTGGTCGTAAATGGCACGCACGTCAAAATCTATGCGTGGTATGACAACGAGTGGGGCTACAGTAATCGCTTGGTCGAACTGGTCAAAAAAGTCGGCTTGGCTGATCAGGCATGAGCACATCCATCTCACAGATCCGCCCAGAAATTCGCCAGTACATGATTGTGACTGGCAACTACTGGGCGTTTACACTGACCGATGGTGCACTGCGCATGTTGATTGTGCTGCATTTTTATAGTTTGGGTTACACGCCGCTACAGATTGCGGCCTTATTTTTATTTTATGAAATCTTTGGCGTACTGACCAATCTGGTGGGTGGTTATCTTGGTGCGCGGGTGGGATTAAATCGCACCATGAACATTGGTCTGGCCTTACAGGTGATTGCCCTGCTGATGCTGACTGCGCCAGCAGGCATGCTGACGGTGCTGTATGTGATGGTGGCACAGGCGTTGTCTGGCATCGCCAAAGACCTGAATAAGATGAGTGCAAAAAGCTCAATCAAACTACTCGTCCCCGACAACCAACAAAGCACCCTATATAAATGGATCGCAATCCTGACGGGTTCAAAAAATGCACTCAAAGGCGTGGGGTTTTTTCTTGGTGGCTTGCTGTTGACCGTGTTGGGCTTTACCCATGCCATGTGGCTGATGGCCGCAGTGTTGGGTCTGGTCTGGATCGCCAGTTTATTTTTATTACAAAAAGACTTGGGCAAGGCCAGCGCAACGCCTAAATTTAAAGATATTTTATCCAAAAGCCCTGCGATCAACTATTTATCAGCGGCACGGATGTTTTTATTTGGCGCTCGCGATGTCTGGTTTGTGATTGCGCTGCCAGTTTATTTAGCGACAATGTTCGGCTGGGACTTCTGGATGGTAGGGGGCTTTCTGGCACTGTGGGTCATCGGTTATGGCTTTGTACAATCGATTGCACCACACATTACGGGCAAAGCCTCGGGACAACTGCCCGACGGCAAGGCAGCGTTTGCATGGGCAGCGGTTCTGGCACTGATACCAGCACTGATCGCGCTTGGCCTGCTGGCTGGACTACCCGCGCTGTGGGTACTACTTGGCGGCTTGATGCTGTTTGGGGTGTTATTTGCGGTCAATTCCTCTTTGCACAGTTATCTGATCGTGTCGTATGCCAAAAGTGACGGCGTCTCACTGGATGTCGGCTTTTATTACATGTCGAATGCGCTAGGGCGTTTGATCGGCACGGTGCTCTCGGGCTGGGTATTTCAAAGCCATGGCATGGTGGCGTGCTTGTGGGTTTCGGCATTGTTTATTGCATTGGCAGCATTGATTTCACGTCAGTTACCGAGCCTTGACTATCAGACGACTCAAAAAACATAATATATATTTAAATATATATAGTGATATAGTCGCTGCTTCTTTATGCATATATGTCTGATGCAGCGTCGTATATCAAAACTCTTTAACAGTCGTCTCGGCCAAATCTGCCCATGACCAGACATCCATCGAGAGCAAGAAAGCCATCGTCTGATGATCTGTATACCAAACGTACAGTAGATATTTTTTATCACAAGCACACAATGCTACGCGTGAGAGACATCATCAAAAAGTGCCTTGTCTACATACATTTTTATCCTTGGTCACCCCATCAGTACAATTTTTAATAAAAAATCAATTGAAACACTATACAGCAAGACCTACTCGGTCGATTGGGTTTATAATATAGGTCGTGACGATTGGTTGATTGACGCTCTGATGAGCATTGGCTGAAGCTATTTTGTTTCAGGAAAAAAAGGATACTGTTGATGAGTAATACGCTGCTACGCACGGCTTGGGCTCGATGCCATGTCGGGGTGGGACTATGCTTATTAGGTGTCGCTCTCAACGTAGCCTACGCCGCGCCACGGGTCAACGTAAACGTCGGGTTTGAGAAGTTTACCGATGGCACCACCTTACAACAATCTAATTTTATCAATGGCTCAACGTGGTCATATTTTGATGACCAAGTCTGCATCGGCGGCGGTAACCCGCGAAAGTGTGTGCTAGGCTGGCGCTCGACCATTACACCGAGCAGCAGCACCAGCCGTGTCGAAGTGGCCTATGCCAGCACGTATGGCTACACCGGCAGCAATCGCATCGTGGCAGAGGTCAACTCCACCGCAGCTTCCCGCCTATATTATGATATTTGCTTAACGCAAGGTGAGGCGCTCAATGTCTCCTACCAGTTTGCCCCACGCAGTGGCCAAGGTGCGCAGCAGGTCAGAGTGGGTTTGTGGCCACTCAATAGTGGTTATCCTGCCACGGCATTGTCCTCAGTGAACTCTGCAACCAGAACATTTACGTCAACCACCAACCCTGGCTTTACCACGCAAACCGCCACACTGAGCGCACCCAGTGCAGGCCAGTACCAGCTTGGCCTAGAGGCGGTACTGCCCAATACGGGTTCAGTCGGCAACGTGATCGACGATCTCGAATTCACCTTGATCCCGCTGATTGACTTGGGTCTCACAGGGACGTTTAGCCTGTTAGAGGGTAATGGCAATGAACCCGCCAAAGCCTTGCGCTTACGCATCAACGGCACCGTACCAGCAGGCGGCATTACTGTTGCCCTGCGTGGTACTGGAGATGCGATTGATCAAGATATCCAACTCGGCACACCCACTGGTTTAGTCGGTACGACCCCAAGCATTAGCCATCCCTCAGCGAACTTGTGGCTCGTTCAGATTCCAGCGGGGGCTTATGACGCAGGTGAGGTCAGTGGTGACAGTCGCTATGGCATCACCATTCCGATTACCGCGGTGCAAGATAACCAGCTCGAAAACCCAGAGTCGCTGATTTTTAGCATCTCCGCACCTGGTGTTGATGGCTCGACAGGCGGCGGTCAATGGCGCAGTGCCAATCCGATCTGTGAAGGACCGACCCAAAACACCATCGAATATGCGATTGTGCCCTCAGCACGGGTGCGGGTTGCGCAAGACAATCTCAACACCGATCAACGTGCCAGTGAGTCATATAATTATCACATTGAAATTGACGGGCATCCTGTGGCTGCTGATGCGTTTTTCAACTACAGCGGTAGTAGCAATCAGTTGACTGCACCGATTTTACGCGCTCAAGGCAATCATAGCATCACCTTTAAACAGTCGATCCTCGGCACAGTCCCCGTAGGACGGGTCAGCCCCTATCAAGTCAGACTACTCTGCACCAACAGCAACCCAAGTACCAGTGCGATTGTTCCCAGTGATACGGTCGCCACGACGTTTTATATTCCATTTGAGCAAACCAAAACCGTTACATTACAGAACTTAGGCGATGGTGACTATATTACCTGTACCTTCGAAAACAGAAATCAAGCCAACAGCTTTACCATCAGTGGGCGCGTGTTTAATGACAATAGCGGCAACACGGCGATTGCGGCCAATGCCTACGATGGACTACAGCAGTCTGGCGAACTGGGACTGGCACAATCACAACTGTCATTAGAAAACTGTAGCGGTTTTAGTTATGCCAAGATGCTGAGCGATGGCGCGGGCGACTATCAGTTTTTGGTGCCCCGCTCAGTGCAGCCCAATGCAACCTTGTGTGTTCAACAAACCAATCTAACAGGTTATGAATCGGTCAGTGGTGGCGTTGATCTGCCCGCCAATCGCTATCAATACTCACGCAGCTTGGATCGGTTGCAATGGACCAATGCCAACACCGCCAGTGGCCCCACTGTGGTGAACTATGATCAGGCTAATTTTGGTGATGCATGGTTAAAATTACGACTGACCAATGATGGTCAAAAGACCATTCGACCCAGTGAATCTGCCAGCTATCCGCATGTACTGACCAGTGATGCGGTGCTGATCCCAAGCTTTGGCATACTCAATCAGCAACAGCCCAATAATAGCGGCGATGCGGCGTGGTCGCAGGTGTTGTATCGAGATGATAACTGTAATGGTGAGGTTGACGACACCGAGCAAACGGTTGCACAACAACCCTATGGGCAATTACTCCCCAATGATAGCATCTGCGTGGTACAGCGTATCAATGCACCGAGTAGTGCTGCCAATGGCGCCTATCAAATCGCTAAATTAACCGCATATTACGAAGCCACACTCAAAGACGGTACCATTCTGACCGGTGAGGGCAACAATCGCCAAGATGTCACGACCATCAATACTGGACGGTTAGAGATGTCCAAACAGGTTCGTGTGGTGAGTGATTGTGCCGCAACACCCGCAGGGATGACGGGCTTCAGTACCCGTAACACGGCGCGGAGTGGTGAACGGTTGGAATACCAAATCGGCTATATCAATCATGGCACCAACACGCT
>JBBKWW010000130.1:0-11015 GCA_037969155.1 Moraxellaceae bacterium | reverse complement strand
TGTGCTGAGCTGAGTTGATGTAACTACTCGCTTAACGGGCAAGTACCCACAACAAAATTAAAGACTGAGAGCACCTTAGAGCTATCAAACATAACACAATAATCGGCTGGGTGCTTGTCTCAGTTGACGCGCAAGTTTGGCCGAACATACTTAAGCGACTTATTTGGCTGCTTATTTTCAGTAATTAAATTTTTTATTAAAAAATGGATTCGAAATACACCAATACGATTATATTTTATTTGAGCAAGTAGGGCATGAAAAGCTAAAATCGTCTATATATTTCCAGCCTCGCCTCTTAGCTTCTATTGTTAACAATACACATGCTTCTTCAAACTTACCCCAGTCACATTCTGGGACATCTTCGAAGTAGATATCTTCTTCGCAGTATTGGCATATAAAACTGAATATAAGTGCGGAATTTTTATGCCACGGGTCAGTTTCGTCGAACTCTAATTTTTCCATGAGAAGCCTAACGCCTTGCTCTGCTGGATTTTTGGAGTGGATGCTTTTGTGCTGTATAGCACAAAAGGAGTAACAGAAAAAATATCAGCAGGAGCAAATATTTATATTCGTTCATTTAAGTCAGACCGTCTTAGTTTTAGATTTGCATCCGGCGCTAATTTACTTGTTAAAGACTTGATAGTTTCTATCTGCCACGATTGGCAATATGGAGAAACCCAGACTTCATCTATTAGACCAACTAAATCAACTTTTAGGGCAATAACTTTAGGCAAAGATTCGATTGGTACTTGACGTGGCGGATTTAACTCAGATAACTCACCATCAGATATCTCGATCAAATTCTTATTAATAGTAAAGCGTATCTCTGATTCAGAGGAATATGCTGGTGCTTTTACGTTAAGAAGAGTTGTATTGACTTGTAGCTCTTCTGTATCTTCGAAAACATTCCTATAATCTACTTGTCTATAATCAAACCCAAACCCTTCCCAGTCAACACTTCGAATAAATTTACCAACAGTGGTCTTTATTGCCACACCTATTCTTGATTCCCCTAAATAAGCGAACCAAAGAGATCTACATTCGTGCTCTTTACCTGTCCAACAACTTATATAATGTGACTTTCTCAGAATATCTATATGGAATTTAGCGCCGTCTACAATGTATTCTTTTCCAATTAACTTTCCGCTTTTTTCCAGAGTATTTAACATAAGTAAAATTTCTAACTGATCAGCTGCAATATCAACCTGTGTGAATTTTATCGATTCTGTAAGAAGCAGATCTAAGTATTTATCCAAGCTTATATATCGCCAGATCACATGATCTTCTTCTGGCTGTTTCGGCGCATTTTGCATTAACGATACCTTTTTATAAAATAACTAAGGATATACGGCGGTTTTGATGCATAAGCTGCTTTCATCCCGATGTATATCCTGCTAATTTTACGTCTTAAAAGCAATATTGCTATTGCCACCAAGTGGAATGTAACATGCTGGTATTAAGGGTACAAATCAAACCGTTCTGCACACGAAGAACCGAACAATCGATTTGACCCATCTAAATAAACTTCATTTAAATCAATATGTTCAACGGCGAACCACCTGCCACACACAACCGACCAGCAGCACACTAAAAAACGCCACAGACAACGTCGGCAATGACAACCCCAACAACGTCCAATCAATCACCGCACACTCACCCGAGCCGTGCAGCACTTTTTGGATCACCTCCTTCATCGGAAACACATCTAACCAGTAGTCTAAGCCGGGCCCACAGGCCGGTACATCTTCTGGCGGCAAATGCTGCAACCACACATGCCGCGCCGCCACACTGGTCGACCACAGAATGCTTAAACCCGCCAAACCCGCATAGACCCGCCGCAACCACAACGCTTGCGGATTGTGTAACGCAGCAATGAGCGCAAACAGCCCCATCCCCATCAGGCCAACCCGCTGAAAAATACACAGTGGACAGGGCTCTAAGCCCACGCCATGTTGTAAATACAGCGCAAACGCCATGCCCGACACTGCGGCCAAAAACAATGCAAAACTGACCTGCCGATAGCTGATTTGTCGGTAATCTATCATGACGACATACTCTCTCTAGGCTCTTGCTGTACGGTAGGAACACGCTGACGATAACCGGCTAAAAACTCTGTAAAACCAACCTGATCTGACTGCTCAATCACAACCTGCTGCTGCTGTGACTGTATCGCCAGTTGTTCAAATGTCGCCGCAACCTCAGGGGTAATCGGTGACTGTAGCAGCGTCGCGGCATGCTCTACCGCCTTGTCGTAGCCAAAGCGCCAACTCCCCCCCGCGGCGTGTGTATCAGCCAAAATCTGTGCAGATTTGGTCTGATTCGCATCATCAACCCGCTGCTGCATGACCTGCAAGGCCTGCTGATATGCTTGGCCGCCCTGTGCCTGATCGAGTAACTGTGCGGCATGCTGCATCGCATCGAGCTGCTGGGTCGCCCACGTGTGGAACGGCATTTCCCCTACAGGCAACTCAAACATCAACTCCGGCTGACGACCCGTGTCCACGATGCGACTTTGATTACGCGCAATCCGTTCTTCTTCACTAAAATACAAATTCGGACTTGGGGTCAACAATGCTGACAAGGCCAATACTTCCAAAAAACACGCCGTGTCGAGCTCAATACCAATCACGCTGTACGGATCAATATCGACAGCACGCAGCTCCACATAACCGATGCCACGTTGTTCCAAGGCTTGCGCAGGGCTTTCGCCCGCCTGCGCCACCTGTTTGGGGCGTACCATGCTGTAGTATTCATTTTCAATCTGTAGCACATGATCATTGATCTGGATCGGATTGCCTTCTGCATCATCTAAGCCGAGTGCTGCAAAGTCCGCATATGGTGTTGCAATCGCCTGTCGCACACCCGCAATATAGCCCGCCAAATCATTGTAATGAATACCTAATTGACGTTGTGAGCTATTTTGATAGCCCAACTTACCCATGCGTAACGCTGTGGCATAAGGTAGATGCAATGTGCCTTTGACCAGTGGCTGTAACTGATGCTGGCGGCCCTTCAAAAAACACGCACAGACGGCGGGACTTGCACCGAGCAGGTAGGTCACCAATGGGGTCAGCCGACTAAAATTACGAATTAAACCCAAATAGCGTGCATCAATAAATGCTTGCAGCGATGTCGGTTCAGCTCCCCTATCTAGCGCAGTTTCTGCCGTCTGCCAAGCTGCAAACAATTCACGTGGAAACGATAAATTATAATGCAACCCCGCAATGGTCTGCATGCGACGGCCATAGCGTAAACCCAAGCCATGCCGATACAAAGTTTTCAACTGACCCAGATTCGACCGCCCATACTGCGCCAACGGAATTTGGCTTTCGGTGGCATCTAACAAGCATGGCATCGACAACGGCCACAAGGTTTCGCCCGCAGGTAAATGCTGCTGCACCACCGCGTGTAAATCGCGCAAGAAGCCCAAGGTCTCCTGCGGACTGTCGAGTGGTGGCGTGATCAGCTCCAATAATGCTTCAGAATAATCTGTCGTAATATATGGATGAGTCAATGCCGAACCCAGTGCTGCGGGATGTGCGGTTTTAGCAATAAAACCATCGGACTGCATGCGTAAAGTCTCACGCTCAATGCCGCGCCGCATGCCGGTCAATCGTTCTGGTGTCAACCAAGCAGGCATAGGCGCCAAGGCCGAGATTAGATTATTCATACACAACACTCATTCACCGGTGCGCAGATCATTACTGAAAAACCGTGGTTTGGTAAAAACTCTGTGTATCATCAACTGATCAGCCACAAAACACGATTCGATTTTGTAGCCAATCCGCTCAAGTGAACAGATCTCCCTCACCATCATGTGGGCGGATAGGCACGAGTTCAAGCGATGCAACAGCATCTATTCAACGTATGAGCCACTATCCACACCGCAATGCGGCGCTAGCGTGCTGCCGACAAGCATCTTTGAGTGATGATAGCGCTGTGATTAAGGCCACCTGTCTACAGAGACTGACTGTAGAGGCAACGTGATACATACACGTCTTTGCTCAGCTGTTTCTATACTGTTCTATGATCAGACTTACCGGAAGATCGATGATGCTGCGCCGTATGTTAGTTGTGGGTTTAGCTGCGCTGCTGCTGGCCGCTTGCACCAGCTTGCAGTATCGTTCGTTTTCGTCGTTGGGTCAGTTTGAAGATTTTCAGCTGAATGACCAGTTGTATCGGGTGCGCTACGTCGGCAATGGCTATACCAGTCAAAGCGAAGCGGAACAGATTGCACTGGTACAAGCCGCCCGTATTACCCTACAGAATGGCTTTCGCTACTTTTCAGTAGTCGAAGATGGCTCAGTCAGTCGGGTCGTACCACAACAACGCGCGTGGAACGCTGGACTCGGCGTATATGGCGGCTATGGCAGCGGGTATTACTACCCGTATTCGTATAATAGCGGCTGGTACTTACAGGATCGCTTCCAAAGCGCTTATTTTGGCGGTTGGGATTTTATGGATCGCGTGCAGATCAGCTACACGATAGCCGTCAGCACAACCAAATCAAATCAACAAACCCAATTCGATGCACAGACCATCTTGCGCTCGCTTGGCACGCGCTATCGGCTCAATCCAGACGGCAGTGAAGTACAGCGGGGGGCGAATACGACCGCAACCCCCACCACACCATAACTTTCTTGTAAAGAAATCTCAAACAACTGTTTTCACTCAAAACATAGTGTTTTATATAAGCACATAAAAATGTTAAATTTTTATAGGCTCTACTTGCCGGTCAATAACATCCAAACCTATAGGGACGTCTCATGCATTTTGTTAAACATTCACTCGCGGTGGCAATGCTGGCCATCCTAACCGGTTGTGGTGGTGGCAGCTCAAACAACACTGCACCCGTGAATAATACGCCGGATACCCCTGATGAGGTCACAGCCGTCAGTAGTGTTAGCCCTCAGAGCGCAGTCGTGGGGCAGCTCACCACCTTTACCCTAAGCGGTCAAAGAATGACCAGCAACTTACAAGTCAGTTTGCCCAACTGCCAAAACATCAGTGCCCTCGAGGGATCAACTACCAAAGTAACATTCACCTGTACCCCGCAAACAGCAGGCACACACGTGCTGACCGTTAAAACAGCAGCAGGCGCAACACTATTCACCGGCAATATCAATCTGCAAGCGACTGCACCAGCCGAAGACATCATCATCAGCAGTGTTGAAATCCCAAGTAACGTCACCGTTGGCCAACAGGCATCGTTCACCATTAAAGGCCAAAACCTATCTGGCACCTTGCAAATCAATCTAGCGCAGTGTCAAAACATTACACCACTTGAAATTACCCCCACTCAGATTCGCTTTACCTGCACCCCACAAGTGGCTGGAGTGCAGACGCTCACTATTCTGAGCGCTGCGGGTACAACGCTATTGACCCGCACAGTAAGCGTACAAAGCCCACCGCCAGTACTCAGTGGCTCATGGCGGCAAACCGCCGCAGAGGGCTGCACTGGCTCGATTGATGGGGAAACCATCGTAGGTGTGCGCAGTAAGAAGCCGTTATTTACCTTCATCAGTGACGCTGAGAAACGAGTACGGCTGATCGGTAACGAAGGATTCGGCTATAGCACCGTAGACTGTAGTGAAACCACACAAACCCCAGCCACTGCGACCACGCCAACGTTTGCACTCACCACCGGCATCGCAAAATTTTCCGCAGTCTATGACGATGTGGGTCCCGTTCAAAAAATCAATGATGTTTACTACTATCCAGTCCATACCACCTATAGTAACAACAGTCTGGCAACGCCAAGTGCAACCGCAATCGTATTCAAAAATGCCGATACTTTTTGCCTGTTTGATGGTGTCGTGACTTCTGCTAACGTCACCCAATTTATTCAAAACGTTGATCTAACCCAATTGGGCTGCTTTGCACGCAACAGTAAATCGCCGTTTAGCCAAGACGCACCATCATTATCCGCATTTTTTAGCAAATCTATCAGTGCATTGGTACAGCGCAGCGATGGCGAGAGCATCTTAAACTTGCTGAGCCCAATTAATCAGCGTGGTCAGACAGGGTACGTGTTGCTAGGTGGCGTAAAGTCATTAAGTCCAGTGGTCAACAGTAATGGCCTTCAAACTTACAACCTTTTCACTCAAATCTCTGTCGCCTCAGAATTTAGCTTCGAATATCGAATAGAGGATGAGCCAGCCCAAGATGCGAATTTTGAAAGCAATCGCTTAAAACAGTTAAATGATCTGGGCTTACAAGGCTTGCTGTTTTTGGGTAAAAAACAACTGAATGCATTCTCTGAAGCCAGGACATTATATGTCAAGGCTACCCCCGCAACAGGCACGCTCCAAGCGTTCGAATACCGACAACGTCGTGATAGTGATGTCACGGCCACTAAGCTGATCGGCATTTTGGATGCTTACGGTGCAGATGGCTGTCGTTTTGTGGATACTCGCCTACAAGCCACACCAGCCAACACTCGTGCAACCGTCTGCGTGAATAGCAATCGACACATTGGGACTTATAGCTATCGGTATGTGCCTTATCCAGAGTCAACACGAACCGATGCTCTTAAAGCTTTGTTGGACACCCAAAAATTAAGCGGATTTTATCCGATTCGGGTCATGAGTATTGGTACGGATGCAACGCCGCATATCTTGTTTGAGTACGACAGTAGTGTCGCTACACGTGTTCAAGGTATGCAGTACAAAGTTTACTCTCAAGCACTGCCGAGTAACGAGCCTGAACTGGATGGTTTACTAAATGATCAGGGCAAACTCGGCTGGCAGCTCTGGAGCGAAATCGATGACTTGTCTGGCAGTCATCTCGGTACTATTTTTGCCAGCCTACCCTTTCCTCATCTACCAGATGGTGAATCTGTGGTATTAGATCGCCACTAAGCACGACTTGGTTGCCGTGTCGCATGTGACCCTCGTCTGTCAGCACGTCTGCTGGCAACATGGTTCGCATGCGTAACATCAACAGGCTCTAGCATTCGACAGGCGCATAGCATGCCATGCGCCTACTATACGGCTAGTTCACCGCCTCGCTCAATCAGCTTGCACCTGTCCTGACTTTGCCACGGTATCGGTCAGTTTAACCAGCTTAATAAAGTCCGCCCGATAGCCTTTTTGATCCGTACCTAAACCGTACTGCGCGAGTTCAGCAGACTGCGCATAACTCCACTTCCCACGATATTTACTATTTTTGAGCAACTGACCATAGCCCGCCACCGCTGCGGAAAACATCAAATCAGTGGAAGGCTGCCGGGTCACTTGGGCAGGAATCGGTACAGAAAATTCGGTACTGGTATCGCCATTGGGTTGTTTGTAGCGCGTGCGCAAAAACGCCAACTCGGTGTGTTTACCCGTGCTCTGTGCAGTTTTGTCGCCATAACGGCGGTCGGCCAACAGTCCAGTTTTACCCACGGGGGTGATTTCATACAGGGCAACCACGCTTTTGCCTGCACCAATCTCAGCGGCATCAATTTTGTCATTTTTGAAATCTTGCTCGTTTAACACACGGTTTTCATAACCAATCAAACGCCATTCTTTGACTACGGCCGGATTGAACTCGACTTGTAGCTTCACATCTTTGGCGACGGTATTAAAGGTCGAGGCCAGCTCCTCACCCAACACTTTTTGTGATTCTTCAATCGAGTCAATATAGCTGTAATTACCGTTGCCGACGTTGGCGACTTGCTCCATCAGGTGCTCATTGTAGTTGCCCTGCCCGAAGCCAAAGCTGCTGAGCGACACGCCGCGATCACGAGCTTTTTCGATGATGGCTTTGATCTCATCAATATCCGAGACACCGACGTTAAAATCGCCGTCTGTCATCAACAATATTCGATTGATACCACCTTTAATCATGTTGGCCTCAGCTTCTTGGTAGGCCAGCTTTAAGGCCGCTTCCCCTGCTGTCGAACCACCTGCGGTGAGGCGATCAATCGCGGCTAGAATTTTGGCTTTTTCGCGACCGCTGGTGGATGGTAATTCGACTGCGGTACGACCCGCATACACGATCATCGAGACCCGATCTTGTGGCCGCAACTGCTGGGTCAGTAGGCGCAAACTGGCTTGTGCCAACGGCAGTTTATCTGGTGAGTTCATCGAACCAGAGACATCAACCAAAAAAACCAGATTAGCGGGCGGTTGCTGCGCGGCGCTGACATCGACAGCCTTCACCCCAATCCGTAACAATAGATTATCAGCGGTCCACGGTGATGTGGCGAGTTCGGTACTCACTGCAAATGGATGGCGGCCACTCGGTGCAGCATCCGCATAGGGAAAATAATTCAGTAGCTCCTCAATCCGCACTGCGTCGGCGGGTGGCAGTTGGCCTTGGCGAATAAAACGCCGCACGTTGGCATAGCTACCGGTATCGACATCTAAGCTCAAGGTCGAGATTGCTTGCTGCACCACGCTTTTGACTTCATTTTCGGCTGTTTTTTGATAGTTTTCTGCGCTGACTTGAGGGCTAGAGGGTGGCATCACAGCACCAAGCATCTTCTGTGAAGTCGCCATTCGCGCCATCGCCATATCGGCAGTAGCAGCCTCCATGATGGGCGCGGGCATCGGGGCGGGCATCGACTCTGCCATGACTTGATCATTGGCCGAGCGCTGATAATTACCACAACCAGCAACCGTTAACGCCATTGCTAAAGGCAACATCAAATAACGAAATTTCGGCAGCGGCAGTAGTGCCCTCGCGCTGTGATTTTGCAACATATTCGCTCATCCTGTCAGGTTAAATTTATGATCTTATCAAACCGCAAACTGGCAAAAATGTCTGTAAACAATCTGTTGAAAATTTAGACAAACCAGAGGAAGTCTTGCAGATTTTTCACACATTTCATGATGATTGTGCGCGGCGAATACTGACTTTTAATCCAGCAGGTTTGTTGGCGATCCATGCGGCAAATTTAGCCAATTCAGGATGTGTTTTTAATGCATCAATCGTGTGATACGCCAGCACCAACTGGCTATTGTCGAGGACTGCATGCACTTGTGAGTGACATGGACGACACAACAGTGCGATACGCGTCTGCATCTCCACACGCTCAAACTGCCGCTTGGCGCGGTTGCGTTGATGCTGAGACTGTGGAATCAGGTGATGACGGGTCAGTGCGAGTTGTACACGCCCACACAGTTCGCAAGCTGCTTCACCGGCTGGCTGCTCGGTTTCGGCAAGTGTTATGGTTGATTTTGTCATCTGATGACTAAACTCCTACTGTGCAACAGGCAATCAATGCGCTTTAATCAAAGCATGCACCATTGTTCTGTACAATACTGTGTAGGAGTTGACCCATGTCGAACACGCCCCCCGCACCAGATCTTAATCTTACCCAATTGACTGAACCTGTAGAGCCACTTGAGCAACCACAGCAGCACAATATCAATCGCCTAAAACTGCACGAATCGTTGCTGGATAATCCGAATATCACCGACTGTGTGTCGGAAGCGCCACAGCAACCCGATGTCTGTGTGCATGATATTGATAATTGCAATCAGCCTGCCCGTAAGACGGTGCAGACGCCGCAAATGGAGTGAATTTCGGTACTCTTTATCACTTTCGCCGTACCTCAATTTGCTGCACATATTGTTTGATCAACTGCGCCACTTCAGTCGGGCGACTCAAAATCGCCCAATGCGCTGCATCCAACTCATGAAAACTCAAGTGCTGCACCCAGCGTGACAGCTCATCAAACAAGCCATAATCGACAAAGACATCGTGCTTGAGGATGACTACCTGTACAGGACAATGCGCCCGTCGAATCCGTGGCTTTAAAATCCGATCGATAAAATTGGCGCGGTATAACTGTATCCCTTGTTTACCATCGGCAGTTTGGGTTGGATTTTCGGGTAAAGGCGACACCTGCTCCATTTTTTCGACAATCTGTGCCCAGCGTTTGCCCAACACATGCTGCCAAAGCTGCGGCGCAAGCACAGGCAAATGGAACAGATAGATATACCAAGACTTGGTGAATTGTCGCAGCATGGTTTTTGGATCTGTGAGCGCCTTGCTGCGCAACCAAAATCCAGCATGATCCAGCGCAGGCCCAGACAGACTGGTATAAGACAAAATCTGACCGTGTAAGGCCGCTGTAGTCACCGACTCCCAGCTTTGGATCGAACCCCAATCATGCGCCGCCAAATGAAAACCGCGTGCGGGTAACAGTTGATCAGCCACCGCTTTGAGATCTTGCGCCAATATTTCGAGCCGATAATCACGCACACGCGGCGGCACATCGGATTTGCCCGCGCCGCGTACATCATAGGTCACCACATAAAAATCGACCGCCAACTGCTCAGCAATCGCTGTCCACACGGTATGGCTATCGGGATAACCGTGTACCAACACGATTGGCGTGGCACTCGGATTGCCCCAGCACTCGGCAAATAACCGAACACCGTCTTCGGTATAGATATGGTGCGTGCTGCTGGTCATGGGGCAACATCCTGTGGCTGAACGATTTATCTTTATCAATTCGCCGTAAAACCTCGTCCTTCAGGTCGAGGATGTAAGGCGGCGATACCGAAGGTGTTAGACTGTGGCAAAGCCCAGTTTAATACCTTTATGGTATCGCTAAAAAGGCGTGAATTTAGGGCTGAAATTTGTTAAAATTCAACCATGAAAACACTCAAGCTGCGTGTCAAAGACAAACATGCCAAGGTGCTGATTCAGTTAGCATCTGAGGCTAATTTCGTCTGGAATTACGTGAATGATTTGGGCTACAAACATCTACGACGCACGGGTAAATTCTTTTCAGCCTTTGACATTGCTGCCTACACCAAAGGCGCAAGTAAATCAGGCTTAAATCTACACAGCCAAACCATTCAAGCGATTACTGAAGAGCTGGTTTTAAGACGTAAACAATTCAAAAAAGCCAAATTGAATTGGCGAGTATCCCATCCAAAATCCCCAAAAAAATCATTGGGCTGGATTCCGTTTAAAGCATCGGGTATCCAATATCAAAACGGCCAAGTCAAATACGCAGGGCATTTTTTTAGCTTGTGGGACAGTTACGGAATCAAAAACCACAAGGTTAAAAC
>JBBKWW010000129.1:0-3392 GCA_037969155.1 Moraxellaceae bacterium | reverse complement strand
CTGATATGTATATGCAAAAAATCGTTGTTTTTTAAATAATAAGCCCTTAGTTTTGAGCCAAAAAATGCTAAAGTGAGGCGGTCTAACACCCTAGTCATCTGCTGAGTAAATTCATGAATGAGGAACGTTTAACCCATCTCAAACAGCTTGAGGCTGAGAGTATTCATATCATCCGTGAGGTGGCGGCGGAGTTTGATAATCCCGTCATGCTGTACTCAGTCGGCAAAGACTCTGCGGTCATGCTGCATTTAACCATGAAGGCGTTTTATCCGGGTAAGCCGCCGTTTCCGTTGATGCATGTCGATACGGGCTGGAAGTTTAAAGAGATGTATCGCTTCCGTGATGAATTAATCGCGAAGCTCGGACTAGAGTTGATTGTCCATAAAAATCCAGACGGCGTGGCACAAAACGTCAATCCTTTTACACACGGTAGTGCCAAGCATACCGACATTATGAAAACCCAAGGCTTAAAGCAAGCACTGGATAAATATCAGTTTGATGCGGCATTTGGTGGCGCACGGCGTGACGAAGAAAAATCACGTGCTAAAGAGCGGGTGTATTCGTTCCGTGATCGGCAGCATCGTTGGGATCCCAAAAACCAACGTCCTGAGTTATGGAATATCTATAACGGTAAAGTCAATAAAGGCGAGAGCATTCGGGTGTTTCCACTGTCGAATTGGACTGAGCTGGACATTTGGCAATATATTTTCTTGGAAGATATTCCGATTGTGCCGCTATATTTTGCAGCTGAGCGTCCAGTGGTCAACCGCGATGGCACCATGATTATGGTCGATGATGAGCGGATGCCGTTAAAAGAAGGTGAAGTGCCTGAGCTGAAGTCGGTGCGTTTCCGTACGTTGGGTTGCTATCCGTTGACGGGTGCAGTCGCATCAGAGGCGGCGACTTTGCCGGATATTATTCAGGAGATGTTGCTGACCACCAGTTCGGAGCGGCAAGGTCGGATGATTGATCATGATTCTAGTGGTTCGATGGAGAAGAAAAAGCAAGAAGGCTATTTTTAAGATCAGTTTTTAGGATCAGTTCTAACGCCGCTTTGCCGACCTTTGTATCACATTGACCTAGAATTATTGGAGTTTTGCAATGTCACACCAGTCTGATCTCATCAGCCAAGATATTTTGGCCTACTTGAAGCAACACGAAAACAAAGACATGCTGCGGTTTTTGACCTGCGGCAATGTCGATGATGGCAAAAGCACCTTGATTGGGCGCTTGCTGTACGATGCCAAGCTCATCTATGAAGACCAACTCGAAGCGGTCACCCGTGACAGTAAAAAATCGGGTACACAAGGTGATGCGCCGGATTTGGCCTTGTTGGTCGATGGCTTGCAAGCTGAGCGCGAGCAGGGCATTACCATTGATGTGGCGTATCGCTATTTTTCGACCGAAAAGCGTAAGTTTATCATCGCTGATACTCCTGGCCATGAGCAGTACACCCGCAACATGGCAACCGGTGCATCGACCTGTGACTTGGCGATTATCTTGATTGATGCGCGTTATGGCGTGCAGACGCAAACCCGTCGTCACAGCTATATTGCGGGATTGTTGGGGATTCGACATCTCATCATCGCGGTCAACAAGATGGATCTGGTGGAATTTTCTGCCGAACGTTTTGCTGAGATTCAAACCGATTATTTGGCCTTTGCTGAGCAGCTCGGTCAGCGTAAACCGGCTGATATTCAGTTTGTACCGTTATCGGCCTTGCGTGGCGACAATGTGGTGAATTTGTCGGATGCGATGCCGTGGTATCAAGGCAAAACCTTGATGAATATCTTGGAAACGGTGCAAATCAATCGTGATGTGGCACAGTCCTCATTCCGTTTTCCCGTGCAATATGTCAATCGACCTAATCTGGATTTTCGTGGCTTTGCGGGCACAATCGCGGCAGGTACAGTCAAGGCAGGCGATCAGATTGTGGCGTTGCCATCGGGCAAAACCAGCACAGTCGAACGTATCGTCACCTATGACGGTGATTTGACCACGGCGCATGCTGGCCAAGCGGTGACGTTAACGCTGACCGACGAAATCGACATTAGTCGCGGTGATATGTTGACCCACGTCGGTGCTGAGCCGCTGCTGTCTAAGGCTGTACGCGCGACCGTGGTCTGGATGACTGAGCATCCGTTGGTGGTCGGTAAGTTGTACGATTTTAAAATCGGCACGCAGACGATTCCTGCGACCGTGCGCCAAATCAACTATCGCGTGGATGTGAATACTCTCGAGCAGTTGCCGACGGATCGCGTCGAGCTGAACGAAATCGCTGATGTGGTGGTCGAGTTTGATGCGACAGTGGTCTTTGATCGCTATCAAGACAGTCGTTTGACGGGTGCGATGATCGTGATTGATCGCCTGTCAAATGTGACCATCGGTGCGGGCATGATCGAAGAATCGGTGGTGCTGACTGAGCAAGTGGGCGTGGTGACTGCTGAAGAGCGTGCCGCCCGTTTAGGACAAAAGCCTGCGGTGATTGCATTAAGTGCTGCCGTATTTGCGCAAGCTGATCAGCTTGAGCGTGCTTTATTAGAGCAGGGTGTGGTCGCCTTGGCACGCCCAGCAGCGAATGCAGCCGAAATTGTATTGTTGCAAGCGACGGGCTTAGCCGTGTTAATCACTGACCCGACCCAAGCAGATGCAGTCGTCAGTACCACGCTGTTCGATGACGTGGTTGAGCAAGTGGTACAACTGGTTCGCCTGTAACCTGTGCGGTGATGATTGACCAGACAGCCACCTCGTGTGGCTGTTGTGTTGTGGATTGAGGGTCAGTTCTGATGAGCTGCATGAATCCTTCTACAGCCAAACCCCGAAAAACCCGCTAAAATTAGCAGGTTTTTCATGTTCTGATGGTTGTGCCAGCTCGATGATCCACGTCATTTTATTTCAACCGGAAATTCCGGCCAATACCGGCAACATTATCCGTCTCTGCGCCAATACTGGTGCACAGTTGCATTTGATTGAGCCATTGGGTTTTAGCCTTGAGGATAAAATGCTCAGGCGCGCAGGGCTGGATTATCACGAGTGGGCAAAAATGCAGGTTTGGTCAAACCTAAACGATTGTTTGCAACAGCTACGCGAAGCAGGTGTGTCTGCCATTTTCCCTTTGACCACCAAAGGCCAATCCTCTCCGTTTGTGCAGCAGCTGAATCGACCCGTGGCGTTTGTGTTTGGTTCAGAAACCAGTGGTTTGCCGCCAGCCGTGCGTGAGCTGTTCCCGACTAGTGACTGGTTGCGGCTACCGATGCAGCCCGAATCGCGCAGTCTGAATCTGTCTAATAGCGTGGCGGTCACGGTGTATGAGGCATGGCGGCAACAAGACTTTGGATGAGCCAATCAATTTCAAAGGAGGGAACTCCCCCTTTTTTAAACGGGTGAGCGGC
>JBBKWW010000128.1:0-8878 GCA_037969155.1 Moraxellaceae bacterium | reverse complement strand
GCATAGCGCGTGCCGAAACCGACCAATAGACCCGCAATGATCAGTAGTGGTGGTGAGGCGACCATCTCAACCTGTGGAAAAGGCTGTAGCAACAGATAAAGCCATGGCGAAATCAATAGGCCAGCCAGAAACAGCCAGCGCCAAGCATCAGCACGGCCATGACGTTGCAATAGACCGCCGACAATGCCACTGATGCCTGCAATCCGACCAATACCCAAGAACAAAATCGCCGCCGCCACACCAATCAACACGCCGCCGAGTATTGCGCTCCACGGGGTGAAATTTGCCCAATCAATGCTCATGTCAGTTAGGCCTCTTCATCTGGACAAAATCGTTGATATAGGATTTGTAGGACAGCCAGCGCGTCATCACTAATGATTTGATAGTAGATTTGCTTACCCGCACGGCGTGTTGAGACCAGACCTTCTTGGCGTAACACGCCAAGCTGTTGAGACAGGCTCGGTTGTCCCAGTCCAATTAAGGCTTCTAACTCGCTGACGCAATACTCACCTTGGGAGAGTTGGCACAGCAACAGGAGCCGATCAGGGTGTGATAGCACTTTTAGCAGGGCGCTCGCTTGTGATGCCGCCGCTTGCATTTGCGTGGTATTAGGCATTTGAGCAGCCCGCGCGTTGGCTGCGTCACCCACAATCGTTTCGGTCATGGTTAAACTTCACCGCATCAATCTTTTGGATTACCTACATAATAGCGCTTGACAATATACCAGTCAATATATTAAAAAATAATATATTGTATTGTTTGATACTGTGTGTTTGCCAAGAGAGTTCATGATGTCTACTTTACGCGTCGAATCTTTTTTAGACCCTGAGACTGAAACGTTTAGCCATATTGCTCATGCGGGGGATGGTACGGCCTGTGCGATTTTTGATCCTGTTTTGGGTTTTGATGCCAAATCAGGGCGCACCAGTAGCCTAGCTGCCGATCAATTGATTGCCTTTGTACAAGCGCATCAATTACAGGTTGAGTGGATTATTGAAACCCATGCCCATGCCGATCATTTGTCTGCCGCGCCCTATCTACAGCAACAGCTCGGCGGCAAAATCGCGATTGGAGATCGCATTCATTTGGTGCAGCACGTGTTTAAAAAACTCTTTCACTTAGAGGATGATTTTGCCACGGATGGTCGCCAGTTTGATCGTCTATTTGCGGCCGGTGATCAGTTTGAAATCGGTGAGTTAACTGCAACTGTACTGCCTGTTCCCGGCCACACGCCAGCAGATATGGCCTATCAGATTGCAGATGTGGTGTTTGTTGGGGATACTATTTTTATGCCTGATGTTGGCACAGCACGTTGTGATTTCCCTGGTGGCGATGCCCGTACCCTATATCGTTCGATTCAACGCTTGCTCAGTTTGCCAGCAGAGACGCAGTTATATCTGTGTCATGATTATCCACCTGCTGGGCGCGAGCATCAGGCGGTGACCAGTGTGGCTGCCCAAAAAGCCAGTAATATTCATGTGCGAGAGGGCATTAGTGAGGATGAGTTTGTACAGATGCGGACGCAGCGTGATCTGGGCTTGGCGATGCCACGGCTGATTTTACCGTCAGTACAGGTGAATATTCGGGCAGGGCAATGGCCACCAGCCGAGGCCAATGGCGTACATTATTTAAAAATCCCACTCAATGTGTTGGGGCATCATTTGCCCGTTTAGTGCGGTGTGATCGCTTGATGGCCTCAGAGATGGACGAGTCAAAAAACTCGTCCCATCACCGTGCAAGTTCTGGCATGATGTAGACAACAGCTCTGGTCAGGATGCATTGCAATGGCGCACACCGTTGAACCCTTAATTCTCAAAAGTCATGATGACACCCTTGGTGCTGATTTTTATCGGCCTGCACGCGGTCGTCGTCCTCCCGTGATTATTATGGCGCATGGATTTGCGGCTGAGCGCAAGTTTGCGTTGCCCAAGTTTGCTGCTGCATTTGCTGAGGCGGGTTATGCGGTGGTGTTGTTTGATTATCGCGGCTTTGGTGGCTCTACTGGTAAGCCACGCGAGCTGGTGTCGCCAAGTCATCACTTAGAGGACTGGCGTGCTGTATTGAATCAAGTCAAGAAACGCAAAGATGTGGATCTTAAAAATATCGTATTGTGGGGAACGTCATTTAGTGGTGGGCATGTGTTGACCACTGCCGCCCGTGAAAAAAATATCAAAGCCGTGATTGCGCAAGTGCCGCATGTCGATGGTCTAGCCAGTACGCTCATGTTCCCAAAGCATTTATTGCCGCAAGTGAGCATCTTGGCCGCAAAAGATTTTGCGGGCTCTAAAATCGGTCGTGATCCGGTGCGGATTCCAGTGATTGCGACCAGTGGCGTGCGCTGCTTGGCTGAGTCTGACTGTTATGAGGGCTATCGCGCCATGATTCCAGAAGGCTCTTCGTGGATGGGTCTAGTGCCCGCCCGCATTTTGCTGACTATTTCGCAGTATCGTCCGATCAAAGAAGTCAGCAAGATCAAGTGTCCTGTGCTGATGATTGCCGCACGTGATGATTCATTGATTCCCATTCAAGCCGTGCGTGCCACGGCCGATAAAATCAAGCAAATCGAGTTTTATGAGTGGCCGATGGGTCATTTTGATCCCTATCATGGTCAGTGGTTTAGCGACAATCTGAAGGCACAATTGGATTTTTTAAAACAACAACTGGCTTAGTTGCGAGTGTTGAGGTCACCTGAGGAGTCAAGTCGATGTTAATGGTCTGTCCACAGTGTTGGACTAAAAACCGCGTTGCAGATGATCGGGTAGGTGAAAAACCGACCTGTGGCCGCTGCCAGGCGGAATTATTGCCCAGCTATCCGATTGCCTTGGGTGATCAGACCTTGGGGCACTATATTCAGCATACTGAACTGCCCGTGCTTGTGGATTTTTGGGCGGGATGGTGTGCGCCTTGTCAGATGATGGCGCCGCAGTTCATGCAGGCAGCCAGTCAGTTGCCGCAAGTGAGATTTGCCAAGGTCGATACCGAGCGGGCGCAACAGGTCAGCGCACAGTACGCGATTCGGAGTTTGCCGACCCTCGTGCTGTTTAAGGGTGGCCAAGAGATTGCACGGCACTCGGGTGCAATGCGAGCGCCACAGATTTTGGCATGGCTACAACAGATGCTGACTTGAGCGGGTGAGGATGACGCCAGTTCAGTGTATCGCGCTGTGACGAGGGGACTTCCAAGCGGTAAGTGCTTGGAGTGACAGACACAATGGAAGGGACTCCATGATTGATTTAGGCCGATTGCACCATACCGAGACCGCAGCACTCTTGATGCTGCTGATGGTTTTTCAAATCAGTAGCTATACGCTGTGGGGCATCTATGCCAAGGCGCACCCTATCTTTCATCAGTTTGTTGATGTGTTTGTGGTGGATGCGATTTTTTGGCCAGCCATTTTTTCCGTGTGTGTGGGTCTGGTTTGGGGTGGTTTGTGTTGGAGACAGCGCACATCATTGCGCTGGAAAAATATTTTAGTACATGGTTCTCTGGCAATTTTTGTCTTGGTCATGCTAGGTGCGGGCTTTGTCAGTGGTTTATTTGCCATGTCGCTCGGCGCGATTTTGGCCAGTTCGCCTTTTTTGGGTATTATTTTGTTGCCTGCGCGTATGGTGCTGATCACGGTCGGTTTTGCCTCAGTGGTGATTGCGATTTTGGCCATGCTGACCATACAGGGTATATTGCCTTATGCGCCGTTATTTGTTGAGCAGCCCATCAGTCAATCACCCGCCTATGCCAGTTTTTATTTTTTAACCCAAGCGTATTTTGTGATGCCATTTCTGGTGGTGAGCATTGCGGTCTCGCTGTTGTTTTTGCAGCAATCCCGCCAACGTGAAGCACAAATTCTGCACTTAAGCCAAACTGATCCTTTGACCCAATTGTATAATCGACGTACCGCGCAAGAGCGTCTAGCTGAGTTGATGCAAAATCCCGCTGGTTACCCCATCTCGGTGGTATTGCTTGATTTAGATTTCTTTAAAAAAATTAATGATAGTCATGGCCATCTGATCGGTGATCGCGTGCTGAAGAAGGTGTCGCATGTCTTACGCGATAGCTTGCGTAAAAATGACTTAATTGCTCGATTTGGTGGTGAGGAGTTTTTGCTGATTTTGGATGGCATCACTTGTCATACCGCTGAAAAAGTCGCTGAGCGTTGCCGTGTGTTGCTATTGAATACAGTCGTATTAAATGATGCAGGAGAGCGGGTTGCACTCACGGGGAGCTTTGGGGTGGCTTGTATCCTGACCGGTGGACAGTTTGTGCTTGATGATATTTTACGCCAAGCCGATGAGGCCTTGTATCAAGCCAAAGAAAATGGCCGCAATCAAGTGGTGATTCACGCTTGTCCCAATCAGTGTTTGGAGCTCACCAATCCGCAAGCGCGCCGACTTGGAGAGCAGGTCGCAGCAGACGCCCGCTCGACCTAGTCCTTTGGCGATCCAGTAAGACCCTTGTCATATGAGGCAATACGGATGCTGTCGCGAATTGAGCGGCATCATTGGCCGCTCGTATCGGTTGCTTTTTGAGTGTTTAAGCAAGTTTTTTCTTGGGTAGCCACGCCCATAGCATTTGGCACTGAATCGGCTCTTGACCTGATTCATCGGTCACGCTGACCGTCACCATCAGCTCGCCTTTTTCGGTACTGCTGATCAGTTCACGCTCCGCATCGCTGAGTGTTGCAATCGCTTGCATATCGCCTTTAGTGGGACGCTTGTAGTCTACATGCAGCGATTTGATCAGCATGATGCGATTATCCGGCACATTCATACCGACCACAAAACCAGTTGCGGTTTCGGCCAGCAGTGCCATCGCGGCAGCATGTACGCCGTTAATATGGTTCTGAATCGGGCGGCGATTCTTGATGCTACAGATCACTTTATGGGGCGTGACCAAGTCATAACGGATACCCGCCGTGCCCACCAGCGGTACAATCCGACCAAACAGCGTCGATAGCAGGGTGGCGCGCAGGCCTTCTGGCAGTTTGGCCGCAGCCGCGACGATTTTACCGATACGATTGCTTTTGCTCATGTGCTTGCTCATCGGTTTAGTCCTTGAAGTTGTTAAATTGCAACGGCACACCAAATTGTTTTTCTTTCAAAAACGCCATGGCTTGTTGCAAGGTGTCGCGCTTCTTATCGGTGACACGGATTTTATCGCCTTGAATCGACGATTGCACCTTGATGCCGCTTTCTTTAATGGCTTTGTTGATTTTTTTGGCGGTATCACTGTCTAAGCCATCTTTGAGCTTAATCACTTGGTGGATGTATTTGCCGGATGCACTGGGGTCTTCGGCATCTAGCGACTGTACGTCGACTTTACGCTTCAACATGTGATTTTCTAGCATGGCGTAGACGTTTTCGACCTGCATCTCGTTTTCGCCAGTGATTTTGATTTCTTTGGCTTTTTCGTTCAATTCGATCTTGACTTCTGAGCCGCGAAAATCAAAGCGTGTGGCAATTTCTTTGTGCGTGTTTTGCACCGCGTGATTGACTTCAAAAATCTCAAGTTCGGATACAACATCAAAAGAGGGCATGATTCACCTTTACAGCAGATTGGACTGTTGCGATGCTAGGCTGCTTTACGCAAGCTGACAAGGAAAAAACGCGGCATGTCGGACTTAATGAGTGATTTTCAGCATGAGCAATGATGCAATAATCCCGCCAGAATCGGAATCGGTGATCACTAAGCTTGAGCCATTAACACCCGATCAGCCATCATCGGTGACTTGGCGTTCAGGCCATGAACAAAGTCACGGCGTGGTCAGTTGTGTGGCGTATCGTCGCAGTACGGGTGAAAAAATCGCCACTTTGCCGCTGTGTGATGTCAGTGAGTTGCTGGCACACGAGCCAGATGCGTATGTGTGGATTGGCTTGTTTGAGCCGAGTGCGTCAGTGTTGCAGGAGGTGCAACATGAGTTTGACCTGCATGATTTGGCGGTGGAGGATGCGACCCGCAGTCATCAACGCGCCAAGATCGAAAGCTACGACAATGTATTGTTTGTGGTGTTGCGTACCGCGCAGTTGGTCAAAAAACATGTGAAGTTTGGGGCGACCTATTTGTTTGTCGGTGAGCGTTTTTTGATTAGTGTTCGGCAAGGTGCATCACTGAGTTACCAGCCGGTGCGTGAGCAGTGTGAGCGGCATCCTGAAAAAATGAAGTTTGGCCCAGTCTATGTGTTGTATTCGATTTTAGATTTTGTGGTCGATCAGTTTTTCCCGATTACCGATCAGTTGGGTGAGCAGTTAAGACATTTGGAAAATAGTATTTTTTCGGAGCGGTTCCAGAAAAAAACCTTGCGCTATTTGTATGATTTTAAAGCTGAGTTGATTCGATTTCGTTTAGCAATCAGTCCCATGCAGGATATCTGTAGCTACTTTATCTATCATGATCAAGAGGAAGCTGGTTTGGCGATTCCTCAGCAGTCGATTCCGTATTTTCGGGATATTCAAGATCATGTGTTGCGTACGCTGGACGCGGTGCAGGGTTTAAGCGACATGCAGCAGGTGGCGATGGATACCTATTTGGGGTTGGTGGGGTTTAGCCAAAACGAGATTGTGAAGCGCTTGGCCTCGTGGGCGGCGATTTTGGCAGTGCCGACCTTGATGGCGAGTTTTTACGGGATGAATTTTGACAACATGCCTGAGCTGCACTGGCGCTATGGCTATTATTTATTGATTGCGGTGATGTTTTTGGTGTCGTATGGGTTGTATCGCAAGCTGCGCAGTGTACATTGGTTGTAAGTGTGGCTGTGATGCGCTGCTACAAAACAGCGTATGATAGATAAACAGTACGGGTCTTTAGAGGGAGGTCATCATGGAAACAATGGCGAGAATCACGCTTGATCCGCTGGTTTGTCATGGTCAGCCGTGCATTCGTGGACTACGTTATTCGGTGCGTTGGCTGCTGGAGTTACTCAGTAGTGGGATGACGACTGAGGAGATTTTGGCTGATTACGAAGATTTAGAAGCCGATGATATTGCAGCGGTGCTGTTGTATGCGGCGCGTTTGGCGCAGGTCAAACGGATTGAGGTGGTCGCGGCGTGAAGATGTTGTTTGATTACGAATACGATCCTGTATTGAAGGCTGCTTTTGATAGGGTATTCTTGGGAGAAAAGAAAGAAAAGCAAATCAAAAGATTTAATGATTTTTTACGACATCTCGAGGAGATTGCACCCAAAGCAGACCATTTTGTTGCTTCGCGTCAACTAAGAGTGGGTAGAAAACCTACTGAAGACGCACGCGGCTATCCAGTATTTATTATCGACTCCTGTCGTTTTAGCTCCGAAAAAGCCGAAGATTTTGACGGATTGTTTGATGATGACGACGGTTACTCAGCAGATAGCCATGAGTCACCAGCGTTTTATGTTGAGTTGCATAACCCCAAAAAAGAAACATTTTCTAGCTTAGGATTGTCCAAGTTTTTGGGTCAAAGATATTTTTTTACGTTAAATGACCGTGATTTCGCAGCAGCATGTCAGTTTACAGACCAAGTGGTTAAGGCCATTCGCGTCAGTCAGGATGCTTACTTCGAGTTTTTGAGAGGTGACAAACTACGTCCGAAACACTACCTAGGTTGGATATCAATGATCGCCACCAACCAAATCCTGTACGGCGCAGCAGGGACAGGCAAAACCTACGCCTTGCAGCAACTCGAGCAGCAGTATACCGAAACCCTCGCCACCCAAGACCACCAGACTTTTTTAGCGGAAAAATTACGGGATCGCAGTTGGGCAGAGGTGATTGCCTTGGTATTTTTGGATGAAGGGCGGTCGCTTAAAGTCCCTGAAATCATCCAGCATCCGTATTTTTTGGCTAAATTTAAACAATTGGGACGCACCGCCAATATCAGCCAAGCCGCTTGGGGCACGTTGCAACGCCACACCCCAAAAGACTCTCAAACAGTCAAATACAGCGTGGATCGGCGTTCGGATTTGGCGTTATTTGATAAAGATGTTGCCAGTTTATGGCATCTAATCGAAGCCGACAACGAAGACTATTTAACCGAGCTACGCCAATTACTGCGCAGTATCGCAGATGGCGCACAACACGGCGACACCATCTCGCGCTATAGCTTTGTCACCTTTCACCAGTCGTATGGCTATGAAGACTTTATCGAAGGCTTACGCCCTGTGTTGGCCGATGATGAACGCCTCGCCGACAGTCCAAGCGATGGCCAAGTGCGCTATGAAATCAAGCAAGGCGCATTTGTCGAGCTATGTCTACGGGCGCAGCAAGACCCGACGCATCAGTACGCCATGTTTATTGATGAGATCAATCGCGGCAATGTCAGCAAGATTTTTGGGGAATTGATCAGCCTGATCGAGCTGGACAAGCGAGCAGGTTGCAGCAATGCCTTGAGCATCACGCTGCCATATTCCAAACAGCTGTTTAGCGTACCGGCCAACGTCAGTATCTACGGCACGATGAACAGCGCCGACCGCTCACTGACCCCACTGGATACTGCGTTGCGGCGGCGTTTTGAATTTGTTGAGTTTTTGCCATGTCCTGAGTTGCTGGCCAAGCGCGAATTAGACGGGCAAACCTATACGGCTGAGGTCGAGGGCATCAACCTTGCTGGCCTACTCGACATGTTAAACGAGCGCATCGAAATCCTGCTCGGGCGTGATTATGTGTTAGGGCATGCCTATTTTTGGTCAGTCAAAAGCTTGGCTGATCTGAAAAAAATCATGCGCAATAAGATCATCCCACAGCTACAAGAGCACTGCTTCGAGGATTGGGAAAAAGTGCGGCTGATTTTGGCCGATAACCAAAAACAAGACCCAGCGCGGCAGTTTATTCAGCTCAAAACCGCAGATCAAAGCAAACTCCAGCGTCTATTTGGTGATGTCACTGTACCCGTCGTGCCAAGTTATCAGGTCAA
>JBBKWW010000127.1:0-4225 GCA_037969155.1 Moraxellaceae bacterium | reverse complement strand
ATTCTAACACCCCATGACAATGAGCAATATATTGCGTAAAGATGCGAATTGCCGCCTTACCTTGCGCGGCAGTGCCGCTCAGGGCTAAACCCCGAGGTTTTACGGCGAGACTGATAAAGCAGTGGCTTTCGATACCTATCAGACCGTCTTCGCTGATGAACGCATGCGCAAACGCGTGATGCGGATTATTACGGTCACCTTCCTCAGCCGAATCAGCCAAATCACCGTTAAGTTGTTATTCAATGACCGTATCGGACGCACGCAATGGCGGCAGCACTGGTCTGGATTACAAGAAATTGGAAAATTGGTACGGACACTCGCACCAGACTATATGGACTACTATCAAGATGGTTTTCATCCGAATCAACAGGATACCCACGCTTTGACCCGCTATTGGGCGCAGCATTTAAATGATGCTGTATGGGCATAATCACGCTTTAACGGCCATTTCAGCCAATACCGCTTGCTGCATCAGTCGGCATGCATAACGCGCAATGTCTTCGATGGTTTCTGGTGCAAATGCCAAGCCATCGTTATACATGCGACACAAGCCATGTAAAGTCGCCCAAGCCACTTGGGCAAGCCGTAGTGGATTAACCGCACTGGGCAATTGACCTGCCTGTTGCACACGCACTAACCGCTCCGCACTCATCCGAAAACTGTGTTTGGCTTTACGATGAAAATCGCTATTTTGCTCACCAAGCCACATTTGCCGACCAAACATCAGCTCATATAGTTCAGGATTATCGATGGCAAAGCGGACATAAAGTAAGACAAACGCCTCGATTGAAAAATCAGACTCTGCCCGCTTAACCTGTTGATCAAGCTGAACCTGAAGCAGGTCAACACTGGCTTCCCCCAGCGCAAATAATAGCTGCTGTTTATTTTTAAAATGATGATACAGCGCAGGCGTAGACACGCCCACCCGTTCCGCCAACACGCGTAAGCTAATCGCCTCTACACCAACCTCTTGTACCAGAACGAGACCACTCTCAATCAGACTGCGGCGCAGATCACCATGGTGGTAGCTATTGCGTGGCTTGCCACTCTGTGACTGACTGTTGCGTGTTGTTGCACTTGACATTTGCATCAAAACCCCTAATCTTAACACCATTAACTTTAGCCACCGTTATACACCAATCCGTACGATTGAGGAAACCGCCATGAGTTCATTTCCACAGATGCTTGCCCCGCTCGACCTCGGCTTTACCCAGCTTGCTAACCGCATTGTGATGGGATCCATGCACACCGGCCTAGAAGATCGTTTTTGGGATTACGGCAAGCTCGCAGCTTATTTTGCTGAAAGAGCCAAAGGCGGCGTTGGCATGATAATCACGGGTGGGATTGCACCGAATCGACAAGGCTGGCTTAAGCCACTGGCTGGCTCCATGAACCATTATGGCGATGTGATCAACCATCGTCGCGTCACTTCAGCCGTACATCGCTATGACAGCAAAATCATCATGCAGATTCTGCATGCTGGCCGCTATGCCTATCATCCGTTTTCGGTCTCTGCCTCACCGATTAAATCTGCAATCAACCCCTTCAAACCGAAACAACTGAGCGACGCTAAAATCCTCAGCACCATTGATGACTTTGCCAACACCGCCAAACTGGCCAAACTGGCGGGTTATGATGGCGTCGAAATCATGGGCTCAGAAGGCTATCTGCTGAATCAGTTTATTTGTCCACGCACCAATCAACGCAATGATCGCTGGGGTGGATCGGTCGAAAACCGCATGCGCTTGTCACTGGAAATCGTCAAGGCAGTCCGGCAAACCGTCGGCAAAAATTTTATTATTATTTACCGTATGTCACTGATTGATCTGGTACCAAACGGCAATACGTGGCCAGAGATTGTCCAAATCTGTAAAGCCCTTGAAGCAGCCGGTGTCACCATCATGAATACCGGCATCGGCTGGCACGAAACACGAGTGCCGACCATCGCGACCCAAGTACCACGCATGGCGTTCCGTCAAGTCACCGCTAAAATCAAGCAAGAACTGTCAATTCCGGTAATCGCCTCGAATCGCTTTAACATGCCAGAAGACTGTGAAGCGACCCTTGCGGCGGGTGATGCCGATCTCATCTCGATGGCGCGTCCACTGCTGGCTGATGCTGAGTTCGTGAACAAAGCCAAAGCTGGCCAACCCGATGCGATTAACACCTGTATCGCCTGTAATCAAGGCTGTCTGGATCTGGCCATGAATAACCAGCGCGCCACCTGCTTGGTCAACCCTCGCGCAGGCTACGAAACCGAACTGGTCTACCTCAAGACCAAACAACCGAAAAACATCGCAGTGGTCGGCGGCGGGATGGCAGGCTTAACCGCAGCAACCGTCGCAGCGGGTCGCGGGCATCACGTCACGCTATTTGAAGCTGCCGCCGATATTGGCGGACAGTTCAACATGGCTGCCGCGATTCCGGGTAAAGAAGAGTTTCAAGAGACGATTCGCTACTATCGCAATGAAATCCAGCGCACTGGTGTACAGGTTAAACTGAACAATAAAGTGACCCATGATCAGCTGGGTGGTTTCGATGAAATCGTAGTGGCTAGCGGTGTGACGCCACGCATTCCAAAGTTTGAAGGTTTAGACCACCCGAAAGTAGTCGCCTACAATCAAGTATTACGTGGCGAAGTAGAAGTCGGTCAGCGTGTGGCAGTGATTGGCTCTGGCGGCATTGGCATTGATACCTGCGCCTATTTACTCGAACATCCAAATCAAACGGTCGACCAATACTGTCAGCAATGGGGTATCGATTTAGACGTCAATGATCAAGGGGGCCTGACACAGGCTGCCCGCCCAGCCAAAACGCGTGAAATCACCATGCTACAGCGCAAAGCTGGCATCAAACGTATGGGTGCAGGACCGGGTAAAACCACTGGTTGGATTCATAAAGCGGTCCTCGGACAGCATGGCGTGAAGATGCTAGCCGAAGTCGAATATGTCAAAGTCGATGATCTCGGCCTGCATATTCGTGTCGCAGGTGAAGCACAAATCCTGAATGTGGATCACGTGATCCTGTGTGCTGGTCAGGTCTCAGTCAATCAACTGGCGCAGCTCGATGACAAAGGCAATCCAGTGGACTCACGCTATCATGTGATCGGTGGCGCGAAGTTTGCGGGTGAACTTGATGCACGGCGGGCAATCCGTGAAGGCGCGCAATTGGCAGCTCGGTTGTAATAACAACCGTGAATCAGGTGGATAGTGCTTGCTTTTGGATAAATTCCTGATAGAATGCACGCCACCACGGGAGCGTGGCAGAGCGGTTTAATGCACCGGTCTTGAAAACCGACGTACGTGTAAACGTACCGGGGGTTCGAATCCCTCTTCTTCCGCAACGACTCGATCTGATCTTCAGATCGAGTTTTTTTATGCCACCTACGGACACTTTCCACTGCTTCATGTACCTTTGTAGCTATGAATGATCAAGAAATAGATATTGAAATTGATGAAGATGATGATGATCTCTATGTCCAGCAACAGATAAAAGTGGACCCCAAGCAAACGCCTTTGAGAATAGATAAATTTCTATTTGATAAGCTCATGCGGATTTCAAGGCACAAAATCCAAAATGGATTGCATGCGGGCGCCATTACGGTGGATGAAAAACAGGTAAAACCTAATTTTAAAGTGAAACCTGGTCAACTGATCAATATTGTTTTCCCTAAACTATTGGAACATCAGAAAGGGGTCCAAGCCGAGGATATCCCTTTGGATATTCGATATGAAGATGACGATCTGATGGTCATTTACAAATCTCCTGGCATGGTTGTTCATCCTGGAGTTGGCAATTATTCAGGCACCCTTGTGAATGCTGTATTACACCATTTAAAAAACATAGAAGTTCCGGTGCTGGCCGGAAATGATCAGACTCGGGCAGGTATTGTACATCGTCTTGATAAAGATACTTCGGGACTTTTGCTTGTTGCAAAATCTGATTTTGCTATGACGGATTTAGCAAAACAGTTTTTTAATCACACTGTTAAAAGAACATACAACGCAATAGTTTGGAGTTCCTTAGATGAACCTGAAGGTGTCATTGAAGGGCATATAGGTAGACATCCTCGTGATCGAAGAATACGAACAGTTTTTCCCGAGGGAGATGAGGGAAAACACGCCATTACACATTATAAAGTGTTAGAAGATCTTTATTATGTCAGCCTGGTTGAATGTAGATTAGAAACAGGCCGTACCCACCAGATTAGAGTTCATATGGGGCA
>JBBKWW010000126.1:0-18219 GCA_037969155.1 Moraxellaceae bacterium | reverse complement strand
TAAACTAGACCAGCCAGTACACGTCATGGGGCATTCCATGGGCGGTGCTATTGCCTTCACGCTGGCCGCCAATTATCCGTCACAGGTCAAAACACTGGCACTGATCAATTCAGCTGGGGTGATCTCTCCGCAGCCTAGCCAGTTGTCGCGTGAGCTAGCGCAGGGCAACAATCCACTGATCGTGCGCAACGCAGACGACTACCGTCGCATGCTCGCGTTTACCATGTCAGAGCCACCTTATATCCCTGCTCCGATGCTGGCTACACTGACCCGTGAGGCGATTGGCCGTGAAGCGATTGCCACTCAGATTTTTGGTCAGTTAGATATTAAGTTATCACCGCCGGCAGCACAGGTGCTTGCTCGTATAAAAGCGCCGACTTGGGTGCTGTGGGGTGATCAGGATAAGGTGATCGACGTGTCGTCGACGCAGGTCTTTCAAAAATGGCTACCTCGCTCTGAACTGACTATTCTCAAGGGTATCGGACATGCCCCACAGGTGGAGCGTCCTAAAGAAATGGCGACGGCCTACCAGTCTTTCTTATCACACACCCAGCCCTAAAGCGCTATTAATCCTGCATCCCTGATCATGGGATGCGGGGCTTGAATTGGGGGCAGAGGGGTCGTGGTACGAGAGGATAATGCTTATTTTGGCGTTATTTTTTAAGTAACCATATGATTAAGTTGATTTATTTTTTATATTGTGGTGCGCTCAGCGGGACTTGAACCCACGCCGGTCGCTTAGGAGGCAACTGCTCTATCCAGTTAAGCTATGAGCGCACGAATGGCCATGTTTGACTTTGGCTTGGCGCGGATTAAAACACACTCTTTGATTGACTCGCAACAAAAAAGCCCCGATCAACTGGATCAGGGCTTTTTGATGTGCTTAATCGGTATGACAGATTATGCTTTTTCGATAATCGCAGTCACGCCTTGGCCACCCGCCGCACAGATCGAAATCAGGGCGCGGCCTGAGCCTTTCTGATTGAGGAGCTTAGCGGTGCTGGCCACGATACGACCACCAGTGGCCGCAAATGGATGTCCAGCAGCCAATGATGAGCCATTCACGTTTAGCTTGCTACGGTCGATTGAACCGAGTGGTTGATCTAAGCCTAAACGCTCTTTACAGAAGGCTGGATCTTCCCATGCTTTCAGGGTCGATAGCACTTGTGATGCAAACGCTTCGTGGATTTCGTAGAAGTCGAAATCTTGCAAGGTTAAACCAGCGCGTGCCAGCATGCGCGGTACGGCGTAGGCAGGCGCCATCAAGAGGCCTTCTTTTTTGTCCAAGAAATCGACGGCAGCAGTTTCACTGAAGGTCAAATAGGCGAGGACTTCTTGGCCGTTGGCTTTTGCCCACTCTTCTGAGGCGAGCAATACACAGGATGCACCGTCGGTCAGTGGGGTCGAGTTGCCCGCAGTCATGGTGGCGTTTTCGCCTTTACCAAACGCAGGTTTTAGTTTGGCCAGTTTTTCGACTGAGCTGTCAGCGCGCAGGTTAGTGTCACGGGTGACGCCCATAAATGGCGTGATCAGGTCTTCAAAGAAGCCTTCTTCGTAGGCGCGTGCCATGTTCTGATGGCTTTTTGCCGCCAGTTCATCTTGCGCTTCGCGGGTGATGCCCCATTCTAGCGCGGTGATGGCTTGGTGATCACCCATCGACAGTCCAGTGCGTGGCTCGCCGTTACTTGGCGCGTCCATCAGATCTTTGACGTTGATGTTGGTTAATGCCTTGAGGCGGTCTTTGCCAGTTTTGGCGATATTCAGGGTCAAAAAAGTGCGGCGTAGGCTGTTACCAAACGCAATCGGCGCATCAGAAGTGGTATCAACCCCACCCGCAATGCCGACTTCGATTTGGCCTAGCGCAATTTTGTTAGCGATGATAAACGCTGCCTGTAAGCCAGTACCACAGGCTTGCTGGATGTCCATCGCGGCGGTTTCTGGTGCAAGTTTGGTCGACAAGACACACTCGCGGGTCATGTTGAAGTCGCGGCTGTGCTTGAGTACTGCACCGGCCACCACTTCATCGACACGCTTGCCTTGTAGGTTAAACCGCTCGACCAAGCCATTTAAGGCGGCGGTCAGCATGTCGCTGTTAGATGCCGTAAAATACGCGCCATTTGAACGTGCAAATGGAATGCGATTGCCGCCTAAAATGGCGACCCGACGAATGGTAGGTTGATTGCTCATTGTAGCATCCTGTTTTTTGGCTATGGCTGAGGTCGGTGTACTGCTCGCTGCTGCTTTGCTTTTGCTGGCAGTACGGCGAGTACGTGGGGTAGCGGCGGCAGAGCTGCTGCTATCGGGTAAGGCTGAATCTGAGGGGGACTTGCGGCTGCTACGGGCAGGTTTATCGGTTGCAGTGCTGCGGGTTTTGCGCCGACGTGGGGTCGGGGCGGCAGCATTGTCATCGGCAGGGGTTGCCGGTAGGTCGGGTTGATCATTTGAGATCTGGTTCATGGACAACTCTTCAGGCTCAAAAAGCTTTCAAGCTCGCAACCTTACCACAAAGTCAGCGACATGTATTGGCTGGACTGCCCTACAGTTTAGGCAACTTGACAAGTCCACTTGGTTTAGGCTTCTGCTAAGATTGCCGCTGGTTTCCAGACCAATCGCCGATTTGAGATGATTGTATACAGTGAATTGGCTTGATCTGGATTAACATGCAAAATCCGTGGCGTAACCGTGAATACTGCCTGCGTCCGACTAAAGCGGTTGGTCTGGTGGTGGAGCCGAGTTTCCGACTTTTGATTTTTATAACTTTTTGATGAGAGATAATACGATGAGCGACCGTTATCAGGCCTTTGCCAATTCAGCCCTTGGTCAACTCTTGGTGAAAAACCTTGGTTTACCGATGCCGATTGAACTCGATCGTTATGATGCAAGTAAACCTGTGGTCAATGGTGCGGTGTTATTCGGCGCTGCACCGAACAGCAGTTTGTCAGCTGCCATTAGCGATGTATTGGCTGCCATTCATGCCGACACGTATTCAGGTAATAACCCTGAATTACAACAAACCGCTGCGCAAGCCGGTTTGAACCTGCGTGCATTTAACAGTGGCGATAAAGAGTCACGTTTTAAAGCCTTTGTATTCGATGCGTCCGGCATTGAAAACTCTGAGCAACTGGTTGAGTTATACAGCTTTTTTAATCCGATTGCGCGTCAGCTTGCAGCATCCGGTCGTGTGATCATCTTGGGTCGTACCCCCGAAAACTGCAAATCACCGAAGCAAGCCACCGCACAGCGTGCGTTAGAAGGTTTTGTACGTGCAGTCGCGAAAGAGCTTAAAAAAGGCATGACCGCACAATTGATCTATGTCGCGGAAGGTGCAGAAAAAAATCTGGAGTCAAGCCTACGTTTCTTCTTGTCGCCAAAGTCTGCTTATGTGTCGGCACAAGTGGTTCGGGTTGGCAAAAAAGCAGCAGCAGCCAAAATCGACTGGGCAAAACCACTGAGCGGCAAAACCGCATTGGTGACTGGTGCAAGTCGTGGCATTGGTGAAGCAATTGCTCGCGTATTGGCACGTGATGGTGCACACGTCATTTGTCTGGATATTCCGGCGCAAGAAGCGGATTTACAACGCGTTGCGGGTGAAATTGGCGGCAGCGTATTGCCACTCGACATTACCGCATTAGACGCTGGTGAAAAAATCGCTGAGTTTGCGGAGGCTAAAGGCGGCCTAGACGCGATTGTGCACAATGCTGGCGTGACCCGCGACAAGACGCTTGCCAACATGAAAGACACGCAGTGGGGCTTGGTGATGAACATCAACCTGTCTTCTGCCGAGCGGATTAATGACTATCTGCTGGAGCACAGTGCCCTGAATGATCATGCGCGCATCGTCTGTGTATCTTCGATCAGCGGCATCGCCGGTAACATGGGACAAACCAACTACGCCACCTCGAAAGCCGGTGTGATTGGCATGGTGCAATCGGTTGCACCCACCTTGAAAAAAGGCGTCACCATTAACGCTGTTGCACCTGGTTTTATCGAAACCCAAATGACTGCCGCGATTCCTTTGGCGATTCGTGAGGCAGGTCGCCGCATGAACTCGATGCAGCAGGGTGGTCAGCCTGTTGATGTGGCCGAGGCGATTGCATGGTTTGCCAGCCCAGCTTCTCATGGTCTAAACGGTAACGTGGTACGCGTTTGTGGTCAGAGTCTGATCGGCGCATAAGTGCCAGAAACGACTGATAAACGGGGGGCATCGCTCCCCGTTTTATGTTTGCAAGATTGAGTTGATTTTAATTTTTTGTGAGTGATGTTATGAATATTCGTCATTTTGAACAACTGCCGAAGCCGTATGTTGCTTATGGCAAAGTCATTGCTTCCTTGTTAAAAAAGCCCAGTAAAGGCACGCCCGTATTGCCTGCGGCGGAATATATCGTTGACCAATTGCAGATTGATGCCACACATTTGGCTCGCTACCAAGACGTTTGTGGCTTTAAAGTAAACTCAAATGTCCCCGCGACCTATTTGGTGGTCTTAGGTCAAGCGTTACAAATGAGCATGATGACCGATGAAGCCTTTCCTTTTCCGTTGCTCGGTCTGGTGCATATCCGTAATAGCGTGACCCAGTATCGCCCGATTGACCGGACTGAAAGCTTGCGTTTATCTTGTCAGTTTGGTGAGTTGCAACCGCATGATAAAGGCATACAGTTTGATTTTATCATGACGGTAAAAGTCGGTGCTGAGTTGGTGTGGCAGGGTAGTACCACGTACCTGATGCGCCAAAAAATAGCGGCAGGGTCAGCAGCAGCAAGCACTGAGCGTGCCGAAAAAACCATCGCCCAAGCAGGTGATCAGCAGGCCATTTGGTCGGTGCCTGAAAACATTGGCCGTCGCTATGGCATGGTCTCCGGTGATTTTAACTTGATTCATATGCATGCCATCACCGCCAAAGCATTTGGCTTCCCGAAGGCCATTGCACATGGGTTGTGGTCAAAAGCACGCTGCTTGGCTGAGCTAGGTGAGTTACCTGCCGCGTATCGTGCGGAAGTGCAGTTTAAGCTGCCGATTTTTTTACCAGCTAAAGTCGAGTTTTTGGCACAGAAGCAGCAGAAAAAGACGGTGTTCAGCGTCTCTGATGCCAAGTCGAGCAAGCCACATTTGGCGGGTACATTGACCACACTGTAATCGATGATCAGCCACTCAAAAAAAACTAAAAAGGGGGATCGCATCGTCGATTCCCTTTTTTGTATGAAACTGCTTGACATTTTAGGTGATCCCCATTAAATAGCCGCAAGACCGTTGCAAATAGGAGAACACTCGTGGCGAGTGCAGGTGGGCAGGATTTTGAGCTTGAGGATAGCTTTAGCGATGATGATGTATCATTTGATACGGAGGACACCAGCAAAGCACTACACAACAAAAACTCACTGACCAAGCGCCGCTTGATCGATGATTTGTTGGAAGAAAAGCGTTTACAGAGCCGCTTGAAAGAGTATGAAGTCGATTTTGATGAGGACGATGATGATGATTAAACATCATGTGAGCCAACCCCTGATTTTAAGTTGAGTTCTACACGAACTGTCATGTGCAGTCGGGTAAGATTTGCTACAGTATCGCCCATTATTGATTGAAGGAACGTCCTCATGGCCGCGCTAAACCTTGATATCTTATTTGACTATCTCGATGGTGAGCAAAACGAGTTTGGTTTGGATTTTGCTGCCACACATGGTTTTTTGTGCGCCACTGTCGTAGGGCCAGCCTTGCGTGATTGGTTGTCGCATTTGTTTGATGGGTCTGATAAAAAAATCCCTGCCGATATTATTGAGCAGATTCATCTGTGGCAGCAGGATATTCTACAAACGTTATCCAACGAAGACACCATTGAACTGCCTTTTGAAGTCGAAGAAGCCGAAGTCGAGTCTAGCCTTGGCGACTGGTCAATCGGATTTATCGATGCCTTATTTTTAAATGAAGATGAGGATTGGTACGATGTGGATGAGGAAGCTGTCGGCATGTTAACGCTCCCGATGATGGTGTTCAGTGGTATAGATGAAGATGATGCCCAGCTACAAAGTGTCCGTCGCAATGGTGATTTGCTGGAAGAAATGGCCAGTGAAATCCCTGAAAATCTGACCAAGTTGTATTTATTACACCACGCGCCGAGTGACTAAACCCAGTGATTGGACTCAGTAATTGGGCTGATTGAGGGGGTAGGGTGTACATGCTGCACCCTACCGTTTTTTGAGTCATTTGCTGTTCTGGAGTTTGCGATCTAACTCGGTCGGTGGCACTTGCTGATCAAACTGCTGTTGCCGCATCCGATAGCGGGATTTTTGATCTTCTGTCGTTTGTTCAAAACAGTA
This sequence comes from Moraxellaceae bacterium, assembly GCA_037969155.1. Classification (GTDB taxonomy): domain Bacteria; phylum Pseudomonadota; class Gammaproteobacteria; order Pseudomonadales; family Moraxellaceae; genus JAYXXU01. The sequence goes on along the minus strand of JBBKWW010000126.1, from coordinate 11,908 downwards.
TGGACAGCTGACCCCACGCTCAAAACTCGCAGCAGTCATTTCTTCTGGCGTTAATGGCCAGCCACAACCGAAGCACATGTTGCTTTGGCCTTCAGCAACGCCATGTTGTACACCGACTCGATGATCAAATACGAAGCACTCGCCTTGCCAGAGGCTATCTTCAGTTGCGGTTTTTTCTAAATAATTCAGAATGCCGCCTTTAAGATGGTAGACATTCTCAAAGCCTTCTTGTAGCAATAAGCTGGTCGATTTTTCACAGCGAATGCCACCCGTGCAGAACATGGCGATTTTTTTGTGCTTGGCATTGGCCAGTTGGGTTTTAACGTATTCTGGAAACTGACGAAAGCTGTCGGTTGCTGGATCAATCGCATGCTTAAAGGTGCCAGCTTTGTATTCATAGCGGTTACGGGTGTCGATGACCAATACGTCTTCTTGAGCAATCAACGCATTCCATTCAGCAGGCTCAAGGTAATGCCCAACCAATTCACGCGGTGCCACAGGTACGCCGAGAGTGACGATTTCTTTTTTTAGCTTTACTTTCATACGGCGAAATGGCCGTTCACTGCTACTAGATTCTTTATATTCCATCCGATCAAAACCAGCATCCAGCAAAAATTGATGAATCTGATCAATCGCTGCTCGACGACCTGCAATCGTGCCATTGATACCTTCCCCCGCAACAATCAATGTGCCACAGGTCAGCAGTTGCTCGGTCAGTTGCTGTAACTGTGTGCAGAGTAACTGCGGCTGTTCAACCACTTTAAACTGGTATAATGCGGCAACCGTCCAGCATTGCTCGGGCGATACAGTGACTTGTGCAAGGGTTGTGTGGTCGGCAGATTGGCTCATGGGCAGTCATACTCCAAGTCAGAAACGGGCTATAGTTTAACGGTTTGCGAGTCAGCACGGGTGCTGTTCGTCAGTCATTTTTTGCGGTGAGCGTATGCAAATTTCTATGACAGCATCAACGCCCTGTGTGGGTCGTTGCTCCACGGTGTTTGGTGACAGTGTCTGTCGTGGCTGTCGGCGGTTTAGTCATGAGGTGATTGACTGGAACCGCTATACCAGTGTGCAGCGTGATTTTATTTGGTTACGCCTCGATCAGCAACTCGATCAAATCATTCTGCCATTGGTCGGCATTCAAGACACCGTGCAGTTGTCAGCATTTTTAGCCAGTCGGCATATCCGCCTTACGGCGCAAGCGTCACGAGGTCGGCTGGTGTATGAGGCACTGCGCATTTGTCAACGCCAGCCTGAGCGTTGCGTCGAGTCAGGCTTGCTGTTAGCAGCCAGTCAGGTGGATCATCTGTGGCAGCAGGCAGAGCAACGCTTGTGTGAGTTGGCAGCGGCTAGTTTTGAGTTTGCGTGGCTGCGTGCGGCACATTTTAGTAGTGTGGGTTAGTCCAGATTCAGATCAATGTAAATGAGAAAAAACCGCCTGATCTGATCGGGCGGTTTTTTTGTGGGCACTGAGTTGTAGCGTTTAAGCCACTTGTACCGGAATAATATTGCTGGTGTGCGATACACGATTGTCTTCTGTGCAGTACACCAGTTTAGGCTTAAAATTTAGCAGTTCATGGCTGTCATACCCCGCGTAGGCGGCGATGATAATAATATCACTGACATTGGCTTTGAATGCAGCCGCACCGTTGACCGAAATGATTTTAGAGCCTTCTTCGCCCCGAATCGCATAGGTGGTGAAGCGTTCGCCATTGGAGACGTTATAAATTTGGATTTGTTCGTATTCTAAAATCCCCGCCAGATCCATAAGTTGACCATCAATCGCGCAAGAGCCTTCGTAGTGAAGTTCAGCGTGGGTCACACGGGCGCGGTGGATCTTGCATTTAAGCATGGTGGTTTGCATGGCGGTAGCCTCCAAGGGAGTAGAGCCAGTAACAGTAAAACGGGTAACAGTTGCGGAAGATTGCGAACTGCACGCTGTAGCATACCAAAATCGAGCCAATCAGGCACGACCGAGTCTGAGCGGGCGACATTTTGCCGTGATTCGGCAGCCGCTGCAATATCTGTTCAGGTCAAAATAGCACTAACTGGCCACAAAGCGGTTTAATTGGTTCATCGCTTGGGGGATATTGCCTGCAACGATCTGATCAGTGAGACGGAATGCTTCATCGAGGGCTTGATCGAGTAGGGCTTGTTCAGCAGCTGGCGCTTTACCCAGCACATGGCTGGTGACTTTGTCACGATGGCCAGGGTGACCAATACCAATGCGCAGTCGGTGAAATTCAGCACCGAGATGTGGCACGATATCGCGTAGACCGTTGTGTCCGCCATGCCCACCACCTGACTTCAATCGAATCACGCCAGAGGCTAAATCTAGCTCATCATGCGCGATCAGCAGCTGAGTGACTGGCACTTGAAAAAACTTTGCCATTGGCACCACGGCTTGCCCTGAACGATTCATAAATGTGCTAGGCAGTAACAAACGAACATCATGACCTTCAATCTGGCCACGACCGGTCAAGCCATGAAAGCGACTTTCTGACTTCAGGCTAATACCATAACGCTGGGCAAGGCGTTCAACATACCAAAACCCAGCATTGTGGCGGGTTTGGGCATATTCCGTTCCCGGATTACCCAAACCGACGATCAGTGAGATGCTCACTAATTGCAGCCTTACTCAGCTGCTTCTTCGCTGTCTTCGATGGTTTCGATGTGATGGATATTGGCGATGGCCAAGTTGTGGTTTTCACCCAGCGATAACTCAGTCAAGATCACGCCTTCAGGCAGTTTAAGGTCTGACAGGTGCAGGGTTTCGCCCAGCTCTAAGCCAGCAACATCTACATCAATCGCTTCTGGCAAGTTGGCAGGCAGTGTACGCACTTCAACGTCAGTCGCAATGATCGAGAACTGACCACCTTGCTGCTTCACACCAACTGAGGTTTCTGCATTGAGGAAGTGCAGTGGAACGCGCATGGTGATTTCTTCACCAGCAACCACACGGTAGAAGTCGGCGTGCATTGGGAAGCCTTTAGCCGGATGGCGCTGTAGGGCTTTAAGCACGACGCTTTCGGTTTTGCCAGCAACATCTAATGTCAAAATATGTGAATAAAATGCTTCGTTTTCGAGGCATTTTACCAAATCTTTGAATTGAATAGAGATGGATTGCGGCTCAGCATGGCCACCATAAATAATGGCAGGAACTAGCTTCTCATGACGCAGGCGGCGGCTCGCACCCTTCCCTTGCAGATCACGGACTTGTGCTATTAGGCTAAAATTGTTGCTCATGATGAAAACCTCATCGGACTAAAAAAATGCCAGACTTGCGACCAGTCTGGCTTGAGATGATCGGCGAACCGATCACGCGGTACTACTCACATCAGGTCGAACATCGCGCTGATGGATTCTTCGTTGTTAATACGACGCACGGTTTCGGCCAACATGCTTGACAGACTGACTTGACGGATTTTACCCAAGGCCAAGGCAGCGTCAGACAGTGGAATGGTGTCAGTGACAACCAGTTCGTCCAGCATCGAGTTTTTAATATTTTCAATCGCAGCACCTGACAGCACCGGATGGGTACAGTAGGCAGCTACACGACGTGCGCCATGTTCTTTGAGGGCCGCCGCCGCTTTACATAGTGTACCTGCGGTATCGACCATGTCATCGACAATGACGCAATCACGTCCAGCCACATCACCAATAATATGCATCACTTGTGATTCATTGGCTTTCGGGCGGCGTTTATCGATAATCGCTAGATCGGTATCACCGAGTTGTTTGGCAACGGCACGCGCGCGCACCACACCGCCAACGTCAGGTGACACAATCACAAGGTTGTCATAGCTTTGCTGTTTCAGGTCAGCCAACAAAATCGGCGAGCCGTAAATGTTGTCAACCGGAATGTCAAAGAAGCCTTGAATTTGATCGGCATGTAAATCAACGGTCAGTACACGATCAATACCCACGGTGGTCAGCATATCTGCGACGACCTTAGCCGTAATCGCGACGCGTGCTGAGCGAGGGCGGCGATCTTGCCGTGCATAACCAAAGTACGGAATCACTGCGGTAATTCGACCCGCGCTGGAACGACGCAACGCATCGGCCATGACCAAGATTTCCATCAGGTTGTCATTGGTTGGGGCGCACGTCGACTGCAAGATGAATACATCTTTGCCGCGTACATTTTCGTTGATTTCAACTGAAATTTCGCCATCGGAAAAACGGTTTACCGATGCAGCACCCAAGGGGATATGCAAGTGGCTAACCACACGATGAGCAAGTTGGGGGTGCGCGTTACCGCTGAAAACGACAAGATTGGGCATGACACACCCTAGTGAAATCAGAAATGGGAAATAATGAGGAACAGAATATGGTAGGGGTAGCTGGATTCGAACCAACGGATGCCGGAATCAAAATCCGGTGCCTTACCAACTTGGCGATACCCCTAAAGTGGCGAAGATCATAATGATTTACAGCGCTGCTGTCAAGAAAAACCAATCATTTTAATTGATTTTTAAACCATGCCTGTCATGTTGGTGACAGGTGTTTGATCTAAATATGGTAGGGGTAGCTGGATTCGAACCAACGAATGCCGGAATCAAAATCCGGTGCCTTACCAACTTGGCGATACCCCTAACACGCTACCGACAGGCCAAGCTGCTGATGTACAGGTGACTGGTTCAGGCTGTGACAAATAAACCCCGTACAGGGTGCTTCGTCCAAGATTTGCTGTGCATTCATCGCGGGAGTCACGGCAATAAACACACAAGCACCTGTTCCGGTCAGTCTGGCATGCCCAAACGCTGATAAATAATCAAGCGCTTCGGCGACTGCTGGATATAACCGTCGAGCGATGTGCTCAAAGTTATTGCCAAACAGTGCAGGCTGGCTTTGGTAGGCGGCAAATGTAGTGACTGGCGTGTCTCTTGTCAACAGTTGCTGTGAAAAAAGCGCACTAGTGCTGATAAAACAATCAGGTTTGAGCACAATATAGTCTGTTTCGGGTAAATCAATGGGGTGGATCGATTCACCCACGCCTTCTGCCCACGCATTATGTCCACAGACAAACACAGGGACATCGGCACCGAGTTGCAGACCAAGCTGTGCCAATTGTGGTAGCGAGTAGCCGAGTTGCCACAGGTGATTGAGGCCGAGTAAGGTGGTGGCCGCATCAGATGAGCCACCGCCAACACCGCCGCCGACAGGGAGCTGCTTGTCGAGTCGAATCTGGCAACCGTGCCGTGTGCCGCTGTGTTGCTGTAAGAGCTGTGCGGCACGTAAGATCAGGTTGTCGGCTGGATCAAGCACAAACGTGCTGTCAAAACTCAATTCAGCGGTCGGTGTGGGATAAAATTCTAGCCAATCACAGCGATCAATCAACTGAAAAATGGTCTGTAGATCATGGTAGCCATCGGCACGTCGTCCAGTGATGTGCAAAAACAAATTGAGCTTGGCAGGTGCGGGGAGGCGAAGGCGATCCGTCATGACATCTCTCTCAATCAGCGTTCTTGGCGAGTTTGGATGGTCAGGGTGACTCGGTTTTCGCCTGCGGCTTGCCCTGTGTGATCGAACAATGTTTGGGTCATGATTAAGCGTGATGGGCGGCGTGGCTGAGCCGCATCTAGATAATCAAAGCGTACTTGCCAGCCTTGTTCGGTCAGTGTGGCGAGCCGTGTTTGGCTGTCGTAGGTGGCTGGACTGTTCGGCGCGATGGCCATGCCCATCACCCAGCGTGGCAGTTGTGAGATCGGTGCTTGCCAGCCGGTCGCTTGCTTGAGCAGTGCCTCGGCGCTGTCTGCTTTGAGTAAGCCAGTATTGCTGTTTTCAAGGCTAAAATGACCATTGCCGCCTTCAATACGGGTTTGTCCAATGCCCAGTGCGCCACTCAGCTCGATGGCAAAACGCTGATCTTCTTGCGCCCATGCATAGAAGGCGCTGCCGGATTGTTGTGGTGTGCGTACCCCGATTTTACCCGTTAATTGAAAGTGCGTCGCCGCAACCGGCTGTTGAGTAACCATCGGGTTAGCAGGCTTGAGCATGTGCTGACAGCCCGTTAAGCTGCCCAGTAATAATCCAGCGATGAGGCAATGGCTGATGAGATGGCGGCGTGGCGCGATGTTGTGGTGAAACAAGACAGGCATGACATGAATACTCAGGGTCAAGCAGCGGTATCTCACGGCTGCTGGTGGACATATGGCTCAAGGATGGGTTAGGCAAACGACTGACATGGTACGTTAGGGCGCAGCGACTCTTGGATCAGTGCCAGTCAGCAGAGATGGCCTATTTTCGCCAGATGGTAACGTGCTATTGCTGGGCAATAAAGGATTTGCGTTGAGTCTAGGTTCGTTTGGGTAGCGTTGCCGTAGTTCTTGCAGCAGGTTTTGATAGTCTTGCTCACGTAGGTTCGCCTGTAAAGCTTGTGCCAATCGCAAGCCAATATTGAGCTTAAAGTCGATTTGATAGGCACGGTTCAGTAGGTTAATCGCATCGTCAGCACGGTGTTGTTGCAAGGCAATCAGTCCGAGTGTATCCAGAATCGCAGATTGATTGGGGGCGAGCTGGTCGGCACGAACCGCCAAGCGTTGCGCCTTGTCCAAGTTGCGATTTTGGTTGGCCAGTGCGTAGGCATAGGCATTTAGGTATGTCGGGTTATCGGGCTCTAGGTTGAGCAATGTCGTCAGATCGCGTTCGGCTTGTGCGAGGTCTTCCGGTGCAAGCATGAGGACTCGAGTATAAATCAGTTCAGCTTGATTCGGCAGGCTTTGAATCGCTTCATCCAACAGTTGCCGTGCGCGGTCACGTTGCTGGTTTTCATTCAAGAGTTGTACTTGTAGCAGGTATAAAAAACTGGCTTGATCTGGGTGATCAACTCGCTCTTGCGTTAAGGCTGCCAGCGCTTCTTGTCGCCGACCATAAGCCACTCGCAATAGGGCGAGTTTTTGTTGTGATTGTCGATACAGGTCATCCTGTTGGACCTTCTTAAAATAGACCTCTGCCACTTCGGGTCGATTGAGGCGTTCAGCGTTGATACCCAGATAGTAATACGCTTGATCAATATAGGTTTCTTGGGTGAGCAGTTGCAGTAGGTACTTTTCAGCATCCAAAGGACGTTGCTGATCGATACTGACCAAGGCCGCCAGTAAGATGATTTCGCCATCTTGCGGCCATTGCTGGGTCATCTTATCCAGTTGTGTCAGTGCCTCGCGCTGTAAGCGCTGTCCCAGCAAATAGCGCACATAAAAAATGCCGAGGCTTTTGTTTTGTGGTTGTGCACGGATCTGCTGTTGCAGAAACTGCTGTGCAGCTTGATATTGCTGCTGCTTAATCAAGATATTGGCTTTTAAGGTGATAAATGCGGTGACTTGTGGCCGCTTTTGTAGGGCGGTATTAACGTTTTCCAAAGCCTCAGCCAGTTGGTTGTTATCAGACAGCAGACCTGCACTCATGACCAGTAATGATGGATTATTACGGCTGTCGAGTTGCTGTAGTGCGGCCAGTAGGGCGTTACGGTCAGTTGCGCTTTCTGGATAAATCCCTTCCAAAATCCGATCCAGCGCGGCATCGGGATCGTAACTCAGAATGCGATCCAGTGTTTTGGCGGCCAGCGGGTAATCGTGCAGACGCAACGACAAATGCGCGAGATAAAACAGTGCAGGCACATGCTCAGGATACTGGTCGACCCAGTACCGCGCAATCTCAATTGCCATGTCAAACTGTTGCTGTTCAAGGGCGATAAATAAGGCACGGTCGAGCACGTTAAAGGCATGGCTTTGCAAAGCAGCTTGCCGATAGAGTTGTGCGGCGTATAGCCCTTGACCACGAGAAAGCGCAAGTTCGGCGGTCAGTAAATTTAAGAAATGCGGCTGCCCAGCCGCTTGTCCACTGATGAGACAGGCCAACAAAATTGCACACAGTCGTTGTCTTGACGTGACGATCAGCCGAGCATACCAATGGCGCAAATCTCCTCCTGCCCTTGAGTTGGGGTTTGTGTTTGTGAGGCGTATCGCGCACAATATCATAATTTGTCGGTGGCAATAGACGCACGATGGGTTTCTTTGCGCTGGGCATCAGCCATACGACAGCTCCTGTCGCACTACGCGAGCGCGTGGCATTTACTCCAGAGCGCTTAGCACTGGCGTTGCAACACGCGTGTACACAAACACAGTCGCAGGATATGGTGATTTTATCCACCTGCAACCGTACTGAAATCTATGCACTTACCGATCATCCACAAAAAGTGGTCGAATGGTTGTCGGATTTTGGTCACTTGTCTGTTGCTGAATTACACACACATCTGTATCAATATGAGCAAGAGGCAGCATTGATTCATCTGATGCGGGTTGCCAGTGGTCTTGATTCGATGATGTTGGGCGAGCCACAGATTTTGGGGCAGGTCAAAAGCGCACTCCAGCATGCCCGCGATGCAGGCGCAGTCACGTCTGCCTTAAGCCGAATTTTTGAGCAAGCTTTTAACGCGGCCAAAAAAGTCCGTACCGAAACTGCTGTGGGGGTACAGGCCGTGTCGATGGGCTTTGCCGTGGTGCAATTGGCCAAGCAAGTGTTTAGTCATTTACCAGATACCACCGCACTATTGGTCGCAGCGGGTGAGATGAATGCACTGGTAGCGCGGCATTTGGTCGATCAGGGTGTCGGTCGATTATTGATTTGCAACCGCAGTGCTGAGCGTGCCGAGCAGTTGGCCGCAGAGCTGCGGGATCGGGTAGCGGTGGAGATCGTGCCATTTTTGCAGTTGTCTGAGGTGTTGCATCGTGCCGATATTGTATCGAGTTGTACGGGGAGCTTGCATTCGGTGATTCATTTGCCGATGGTAAAAGCTGCCCTGAAAAAACGCCGCTATCAGCCGATGTTGATGGTGGATCTGGCGGTACCACGTGACATCGAATCAGATGTCGGTCGCTTGGATGATGTGTATCTGTACAGTGTTGATGACCTACAGGGTGTGATCGAGGGTAATCTGGCACAGCGTCGTCAAGCCGCAGTTGAGGCCGAAGTGATGGTCAGTCAGCTGGCTGCGCAAGTGATGCAGCAGCAACGTACGCGTGAGGTTGGGCCGTATATTGCGCGTTATCGCCGCCGTGCCGAACAGGTAAAACAGCAAGAATTAAACAAAGCATTACACCAATTGGCTCAAGGACAGCCTGCTGAGCAAGTATTAGCACGTTTTGCCCAAGCTTTAACGGGTAAAGTCATTCATGCACCATCACAACTGATCCGTGCTGCCGTGACGCATGATTCCGCTGTGGTGCTGCCGTTTATATTGCAAGGGTTAGACTTGGGTACTGACGAGTCTGAGCCAGTTGATTGATCAGGTTTTACCCAATTTTTGCCAAGCTGGCATGCTCTGTGTTACAGCTAAGCCCTACAGATGAATCCGTGTGTTTTGATCCAGTCTTACTTTTAGGATAATGCCATGAATATCGCCACACAGCCGAATGACCCACAACAGGCTCATCCAATTGTTTATCTAAAAGATTATCAGCCGCCGACCTATCAAGTCGAGTCAGTCAGTCTGAATATTTCGATTTTTGCCAATGGCACATTGGTGAATAGCAGCTTAGTGATGAAGCGGCAGCAGAGCGGTGATTTGGTGCTATTGGGGCGTGATTTGGAGTTGCTTGAGGTCTGCGTCAATGGCCAAGAGTTAAGCACTGATCACTACCGACTCGATCGTGAAAGCCTGACGATTTTGGGTGCGCCAGATCAGTGTGTGGTCGAAACACAAGTCAGAATTCAGCCACAACATAATACCCAGCTTGAGGGCTTATATCAGGCTGGTGATTTATTCGTCACCCAAAATGAGCCTGAGGGCTTTCGTAAAATCACCTTTTTCCCTGACCGACCCGATGTGCTGAGTGTGTTTACCACACGGCTGGAGGCGGATAAAAAATATCCTACTTTATTGGCCAATGGCAATCTAATCGAAGCGGGTGATGCCAGTGATGGCCGCCACTATGCAATCTGGCAAGATCCAACCCAAAAACCAAGCTATCTATTTGCCTGTGTGGTCGGTGATTTGGCGGTCATGAAAGACCGTTACCGCACGATTGAAGGGCGTGAGGTCAGCTTGGAGTTTTATACCGAAGCGAAGGATTTAGACAAGTGTCATGTCGGCATGCAAGCGCTGAAGGATTCTATGCACTGGGACGAGCAGGAGTATGGCCGTGCCTATGATCTAGATAGCTATATGGTCGTGGCGGTCAGTCAGTTCAATATGGGTGCAATGGAAAACAAAGGCCTGAATATTTTTAATACCGCGTGTGTGCTGTCTGATCCGCAGACCACCACCGATCCGAGTAATTTTTATGTAAAATCCACCATTGCGCACGAATACTTTCATAACTGGACCGGCAATCGTATCACTTGTCGTGATTGGTTTCAGTTGTGTCTAAAAGAAGGCTTTACTGTATTTCGTGATCAGTCGTTTTCGGAAACACTGCAATCGCCTGCGGTGCAGCGGATTGATGATGTCGCCAGCCTCAAATCAGCACAGTTTGCTGAAGATGCCGGCCCGATGTCGCATCCGCCGCGTCCAGATCAGTTTGTCGAGATTAATAACTTTTATACCGCCACCGTGTATGACAAAGGCGCAGAAATCGCCCGGATGATTGCCACGCTATTGGGCAAGCAAAAATTTCGCCAAGGGACGGATGAGTACTTTCGTCGGCATGATGGCCAAGCAGTCACCGTTGAGGATTTGTTAAATAGCCTAAGTGATGGTTCTGGCGTCGATGTGCGGCATTTTTTACCATGGTACACCCAAGCCGGTACGCCCACCGTGACAGGGCACGGTGAGTACGAGGCAAGCACGCAGACCTATCGCCTGACCTTACGCCAGTCGGTCAAGCCACACGCCAAATATCCGAACCCCAAGCCGCTGCCGATTCCAGTCAGTACTGCGTTGTTTGAGCGTGCTTCGGGGCGGTTGTTGGTTGAGCAGATTTTACTGTTAGATCAATCAGAGCAGAGCTTTGTGTTTGAAAATATTATAGTCGCGCCTGTTGCGTCGCTGTTGCGTGATTTTTCTGCGCCAGTGCTGCTGGATTTTGACTATCAGGACAGTGATTTAGCGTTTTTAGTCCAGTATGAAACCAATGGCTTTAACCAATGGCAAGCGGCGCAACAGTTGCTTGAGCGGGTACTGCTACAAGGCCACGATGCAGAGCCGTATTTGACCGCGATGGCGCAGACTGTGCCGAGCTTGGCGCAACGTGATGCGCTATTGACCGCGCGTCTACTGGATGTGCCGTCGGAAAACTATCTGGCCAGTCGGATTGATCAGGATTACCAGCCCAGTGAGATGCACCAACGCCGTGAAGCGCTGCTGAATGCGCTGGCCAAGCGTCTGGCTGATTATTGGCCTGTGGCGTATGCCGAACAGCCGATTGTGCCGTATGTGGACAGCAGCGAGGCGATGGGGCGGCGGGCATGGCGTAATGTGGTGTTGAGCATGGCATTTCGGGCAGATTTGCCAGAGGCCGCACAGTGGGCAACCGAGCAGTATCAAGTCGCGGTGTGTATGACTGAGCGTTTGGGTGCATTACGGGCGTTGGTTTGGCACGATGCGGCGGGTGCAGCCGAGACGTTAGCCGAGTTTGAGCAGCGCTTTAGTGCTGAGGCGCTGGCGATTGATCTGTGGTTTAGTGTGCAATCGGGCAAGCCGACGGTGACGGTGGCCGAGATTCAAGCCTTGCTTCAGCATCCACGATTTGATTACACCACGCCAAATCGGGTGCGTTCGGTGACCTCGCATTTTGCACAGAATCCGCTGGCGGTTTGGACGGTCGAAGGTGTGCAGTTTTATGCGGAGTTGACGCGGCAGCTGGATAGCAAAAATCCGCTGTTAGCCTCGCGGATTTTACAAACCTTGTCACGCTGGTATAGCTTGAAGTCGCCGTTACGCGAGCAGGTCAAAGCGGTGTTGCAGGCG
>JBBKWW010000125.1:0-13472 GCA_037969155.1 Moraxellaceae bacterium | reverse complement strand
CCGTCGAGACCGTGACGGCATTGATTGAACACCTGCTCACTGGCCAACAGCCTACCATTCGCATGATTGCCCATCAGCGGTTACTGGAAAGCCAAGGCTGCACCCCTGACGAACTCTCCGCCTAATCCCTCAAAGGCTGGGGTTTAAAACCTCAGCCTCACCACACCAGAGGATAGCAACCTTGACAAAGCACAAAAAATCGCGCTACAGTCGTCATGCACCTGCAAAATCAGGTGCTAGGTTTGACAGCCTAAAGCCCACTGGTGCACAGCACCGCAGTAGTTACATACGCGGTTTTTTTGTGCCTGCCGTTCAGCTTGGCCTTTTTGGTGAGCTGTACGGGGACGCGCTTGCGCGTGCCGATACCAGTGGTCGGTCTGTCAACCCCGTACAGCTTACCACCCTATGTTTGACAGCTTCAGGTGGTGAGTTTTATTCACACACACTGGAGTCAATCATGACTAACCCCGCCCAAAATCCGTCTGCTGTTTCTGTATTTCAATTTCAATCTTCTTTTGATGTGCGTGTTCAGTTGATCAACAACGAACCATGGTTCTGCTTGCCTGATGTTTGTGCCGTTTTGGATATTCAAAATTCGCGCGATATGGTTGCAAAACAACTTGATGGAGCTGGTGTAGATAAAATCTACATCAGCTATGCAAGTGGCAAAAAACAAGTAACCTTCGTCAACGAACCCAACCTCTACCGAGTCATCTTCCGCAGCAACAAACCCGAAGCCCGTGTGTTTCAAGATTGGGTATTTAACGACGTGCTGCCCAGCATTCGCAAAACAGGCCAATACATCGCCCCCACCGTTGCCCGTCCAGCCCAGCGCGACGACACCCCCTGCAACAACGCCCAAATGCGCGAAATTAAAATCCTTGCGCACGACATCGGCCAGTGTTTTCACTTTTCAAAAAGTGCCACACAAATGGCTCTCAACCACCTGCGTGTACAGTTTCATCTTCAAAACATTGTTGACCTACCTACCGCTGACTATGCCGCAGCCATGCACACCCTGCAATACCTGCGCAGTGTATGCAAACAATACCTAGTATGGCGCACCGACAGTGACCAACAAGCGATTGCCCTACTGATTCAACAAGGCCAACCGTGGACACCCCACATTACCAAACGTCTGCGCCAAGAACTGAATCTACAAATTGAAGGTAATCCTGACTGGCTGCAACTGGCTCAACGCCTACTATTGGCCTAACCCCACGCGCCCCGTGTGGGGCGTATTCTCGCTTGAGGATGCAACATGCAAATCTCACTTGCACGAACAGTGAACATCACCGATCTACAGCTCACCATCGAAGCGCAGTATCTCAATTGGTATTAAAGGAGCTTAATCATGGCTAAACGATCTATCCGCGAGTTGAGTATTGAAGAAAAATCCATGCTCAAGGCTCAATTTATTACAGCTCTACCTGATGATACTTTTCAGCAAGAAACGATTGCACTCTACTACGACTGCTCCGTCTCATTGTTGCAAAAATGGCGTAGTCACGGTGGTGGACCGGCATATCAAAAAATAGGCCGCACCGTGATCTACAAGAAGCGTGATGTCATAGACTTCTTCAATTCACGGCGCTATGCCAATACCGCCCAGTATGCAAGAGTCTCCTAGTCAGGAGGCTGTCTGTTGCCTAGATACACACCCTCAATCGCGTTCATTGCTTCGCGCAGCTTTGACGTAGACACTTGCACATAGTTCGCGGTCACATCGCCAGAAATATGGTTAAGTAGCCGCTTAATCGTGTAATGCCCGTAATCAAGATGATTGGCAATCGACGCAAATGTACGGCGCAAGTCATGCTGGCTTTTTTGCACGCCTGTTTTTTCATTGATGCGCTTGAGAGCGGTCATTGCACTCACCACATGCCCACACTCGGCACGACTTGACGCAAACACCCAGCCCGAGTGCTTTTTAGCATGACGTTCATTTAGTAGGTTAAGCAAATAATTGCCTACAGGCAGTACATGATCGACACCATTTTTGGGGTCTAAAAACGTAACCGTCCCATGCTTCAGATCGACATTCTGCCATGCCAGTGATTCAGCCTCATTGCGACGGCAGCCGGTCAGCACGATAAAAATCAGCATGTCGCGCACAGCGTGTTTCGTACCGTCATCACGCAAACTAGACTCGTCAACGTAGTCCTGTGTGTGTTTAAAAAACTCAGGAATATCAGAACCGATCAAACGACCGCGACGCGGCTTAATATGGTTCCAACTCTTTTTGGCTTCAAGGATTTTTACTGGATTCACTTTCGTGATAGGGCTTTCATCATCTGAGTAGGTGATATACGCATGATTCCAGATTGCACGAAGCACCTGCATCGTTAGGTTCGCTTGGGATGGACTATAAGAGGTCAGCTGCTCATGCCTTGCCTGCACTTCCGCTCTGTTGATCTCAAAAATCACTCGCCCTAACCAATCAGGCAAAAACGCATTCATGCAATGTCTGTATGTTCGAATAGACAGAGGCTTGAGTTGCTTTTCCTTGAGATACAACTCCAGACTCTCGCCAAGTGTCGGATAGCTTTTCTGCTCTACCTGAGTAGACTCCGCTTGGTTCAAGCGACCACTGGCAATGTCTGCCAGCATCTGTTGAGCCTTTGCGCGTGCTTCTGCTGCGGTGATATCCGTGTGACGACCGATAACCACGCGATGCAGCTTGCCATTTTTACGTCGCTCGACAATATAAACCTTCGACTTGACCGTTACCCGAATTGCAAAACCTGTCAGGTCAGAGTCACGGGTAATCTTTTGCCCAGATTCGACAAACTCAAGCTGATCAACAAAGGACTTATTGATTTTTGGCATAAGAACACTAACATTCACTGGTACGAATCCAGTATATGTAGACTGCCATCAATTGTCTACAAATGAGCTACAAACTTAAAATCCCACAAAAAATCCAAGGTCTTTTTGATTATAAGACCTTGAATATAAAAGATATGCAATCCAGACTAGGAGGTATCCGTTAGAAGCGCCAATTGTAAAACACATCCACGGCTTTTTCTAACGCCGAACTGGCCTCTACATATAAACGGCGATTGATCTGGTAGCGCAAGGTCAGCTTATTCACGGGAGTAAACACACCAACCCCGTAACGCAGATACAAGTCCGGTGTGATGTAACCCGTGACATTGACCTGTGTGTCATCGCCAACACCTTCTGCATCTACCGCGAGACCGGATAAACCAAAGGTTTGACCAATTCGATTGGTAAACTGCCGCGTGCCACCCAGACCAAAGCTTAGACCCGCTGCGGCCAGCGTGTTATTCACCTCGGATTTAAAGCCTGCGGTGTTGGTTGAGGAGTTGTTTGAGCCGATACGGCCCGTCAATAACGCATTTAAGGCTTCTTGCTCAGTCAGGCCTGCGTCGTTGAAGATATCGATCTCAGGACGCGTCGGATTACCACCGATTTTAACCCCGACCACCGTGTCCTGAATTGAGCGTACTGCTTCGATCTCCAGCACGGGACTGGTCAAGCTACCCGTAAATCGCGCAATCCCTTTACGCAGTAATAGGCTTTGACCGAACGCCTCGACGCGAGATTGTCGACTGACCGAGATTTCACCTGTGGCGGTTAAATTACCCAGACCACGCTGGCGTAGCGCCAAACGACCCGCCAACGGCAAGCGCGCACCAAAGCCACGAAACTCCACAGCGTCGCCTAAAATCACCGCCAAATCCGCATCAATCCGCCACGGGCTGGCCGCTTTTAGTGCTGGATCGGTCACTTCAATCACCGGAATACGGCGATCTACCACACGCACATCTGATGATAGTCCGATCACCTGCTCACTTGCTGCGGGTGGTGCAATGACCGCACGTGGAATCAAAATCTCACCATCGACACTGACCTGACGACTGCGCGGCAATATACGTACTGCAATCGTGGGACTGACACGTGCATTCAGCATCGGCGCTTGACGCACCACCAGCTGATCACCCACCAGTTTTAGATTAATTTCTGGTACGGCCTCCCAGATGGCACTGCCGTCCAGAGTCCCCGTGCCATCACCGCTATTAAAACGACCTGTCAGTGTGGCTTGTGTCCCCCGAATACTTGAATCCAGATTGATCTGAGTCAAATTAATCGGCGCGGTTGCCAACTGTACCCGACCATCACGCAGCTTAAAGTTGCCGTAAAACTGCGGCCCCGTCAGCGGCCCACTCATACCGCCGGCCAGTGACGCAATGCCTGACAAACTACGCATCGCTGGGAAAAATGGCTTCAATACCGCCAATTGGATGTTGTCTAGCACCAAGGCACCGTTGATGGTTTTGTCTTTTGGCTCAATCACCCCATCGATATAACCTGCACCACTATTTGGAGTACGCGCATCAAAACGAACACGCATGCCTTCGGGCTGAGTCGAAGCAACTAAGCTGAGCCGTTGATAAGGCACGGTTAACGGCGGGTCTTGCGGATCATCGGCCGTGAGGCCAATCACACCATTATCAGTATAAATCTGCGCATCTAGTGTGGGCGCTTGGCCTTGTTGCCAACCGCCGACCGCTTGGCCATTCAGCTTGCCGCGCCAAACGATACCTGTCGGCATCAAGTCACGGAAGGTTGCAATCTCAAGATTTTGTAGGCGCACAGCCGCATAGCCTTTGGCTGCACTGGCTTGCAGCGGCTCAACCACACAGAGTCGACTGCCATTACTGACCCAACAATGCGGATCCAGCTGTAAGGCACGCTTTTGGGTATTCCAGACCAACGCGGCGGGGCGATCTTGCTGTAGTTTGATTTTACGGCTATCGACCTGACCGTTACGCAACTGCCCCAGCCACTGTAAGTCTTTATCTAAGCCACCCGCTAACTGTAGCTGCGCGGTGACAGCGGGACTTTTAACACTCAGATCCAACACATGCGCCGCCTGTACGCCAGCAACACGTAGGTTGGCGGCTTGTAACTGACGTGACCCCGCGTGCAAGCCTTGTAATGCAATGCTCAGTTGGCTCGATTGCTCAGCCAGCTGTACGATTTTACCCGTGATTAACGCTTGATCCAGCCGATATTCACCAAATTTTAGGCCATCAGCGCGCAGATTCACCTCAATATTGGGCTTAAGCTGCTGACCAGATAAGCTCAGATTGCCGCTAATTTTCCCTGCCAAATCCGGATGAATTAAGGCCAGTTTTTCGGCATCAACATCGACCAGTAGTCGCTCGGTGTTGCCATTTGCGGTGAGCTGATTACCTGCCCATGCCACACGCAGTTGATTGGCGACAAAGCGCTGTGGCACAAAATCTGCGGCCTTCACTGCATTGGCTCGAAACGCCAAATCTAGCTGGCCACTGGCTTGCAGCGGCTGTTCACGCAGGGTGCCTTTTAGATCCAACTGGCGGATTTTGACCTCTTTGCGCTTGGCCTGCCAATAGCCCTGTGTATCGACTCGACCTGATAGACGTCCCGCCCAATCTGGCGCAAAAAACCCAGTGTCCAGATTTTGTGCATTGGCAACCAGCTGCCACGCCAGCCCATCCGTCAAATTAAGCTGTCCAGTGGCTTCGAGTTGTCCAGCTGTGCCACGATGGGTCAGTTCCTCGAGTTTGATTAACTGCGGTGTACCCGATGCTTTAAGCACCAATTGCCCATCTGGTAGACCAGCGGTCTTCAATGCGCCCTTAAAGCGGGTTGCAAACGAGCGTAAGCCACTGCTAGCCGCACCAGCAGGCTGCATCAGCAACACCGTCTGTCCTGTACCCGTCAGTGCGATTTGGCGTGCCGCTTGCTTCGCTGCCGCAGGCTGACGCGCTTGTAAATCGACTTGGTCAAGTAAGATGGTTTGTTGAGCAGCGCTGGACTGGCCACTCAGCTTGAGCATGCCACGCAACTGATCAAATGGCGCACTGGCTAAAATTTGCTGTGGGTTAAAGCCATCTGTTTGTAGCTGCGCCTGCCAATGAGTCAGCTCAGTGGCGGTCTTGGCCAGCTCAGCTTGGGCAGTCGCCCGCAATTGGCCGGCCTCGCCTTGATAGACCAATTTGGGCACACGCACTTGGTTTTTTCCCACCAGCTCAAGCTGGGCCTGATAGGTTCCTGCGGGGAGCTTGCCACGACTGGCGTTCAATTGTGTGGTCACGTCGAGCTGTGTTTGCTGCTGTGGTTTCAGTTGTACAGCGATTGTTCCGTTTAAACTATCCACCACCCCAATCGCAGGGAGATCACGTTTTAGATTTTGCCAACGACCCGATACAGCTAAAGGCAAACTAGCATCTGCCAGCACGCCAGCTTTACCGATACCAACTTGCAGAGATTCTTGATTGTCCTGCCGTAGATCGACACCGATCTGGGTGAGATGAGGCTGCATCACACCCGTCGATTTTAAATTGGCATTCAGTAATTTAGGCACATACGCTTGTGCAGCTTCGGGTAATAATGGCTGTAATTGCAAGCCTTTGCTACGCGCAAAAATCTGCCAATCCAGTCCATCGACCCAACCCACTTGCCCGTGCGCCTGAAGCTGACCCTGCAATAGATCGGCGGTCAACTGCTGAATCTGCATGTGCTTAAAATCAGTCTGTAAAGTCGCCTGATAATCGCCTTTAGGCAGACTGACCGTTTGTAGGTCGGTATTAACCTGCAATTGAATCCCTGAGACATTGCCGTCAAGGCTTAAACTACCCTGTGCAGATTGCATTTGCTGTGCTAGCGCAACTGGCCACACCACATCCTGCCAGGCCAACTGGCCGGAGAACGGCACATCTTTACGCACGGGATGCGCGGTCAACTGACCCGTTAACTGGCCTTGCGCGGTCAGTGGTTGAGCGTCTTTTTGTAATACAGGTAGCGGCGCTGTTTTTTCTGGTTGCTCTCCCTCAGCGGCGGCCGCTTGGGTGACTAACCACGGCAAGATCACCTCAGCACGAACCGTATCTAAGCTGCCATCGGCTTTCACTTGTAGTGGCTGAAAGCCCAGCTTAGTGAGTGCTGGAATCAGCAAATCAGCATCAACTTGCAGTGGATAGAGGCCGTTAAACTGCATATTGGCATTGATATTTTTAAGCTCAAGCAGCCCTTTCATCTGTAGACTAGAATCACGAATTTGCAGCTGATCGCCTTGCCATAGTGCATCTTTTAAAATAATGGTATCTAGTGTTGTGCTTTTATCAGGCGAATTCTGAATTTTAAACCCATGTACATAGGCTTTATCAAAGCGCAAGGTAAACGGCAATACAATCGGCTTAAACCCAAAGGGTTCATCGGTTGACGGCACAGTTCGAATCAGCCGCACGCCTTGCAAGGAGGCTCGCCTAAAATGCAACTCACGTTGGGTGATCGCACGCCAACCAATCTGTAAGTGTGCCTGATCCACTTCAATTCGCTGCGTGTCTAGCGTGACCTGAATCTGATCCAGCACAATCCCGTCGCGCAGATTACCGCCAGCATAACGATACTGAATCAACTGCTGCTGACTGCCCAACCATGACAGTAAGCGCCGTGTGCCTTCATCGCTACCGGCCAGATAAAATAAGCCACTCAACAGCCCCACCACCAGTGCCAATAACAGCCACAAGACCCACCACCAGCGACGACGAGGTGATGGCGGTCTAGCAGGCGGCTGCTGAT
The DNA here is from genome assembly GCA_037969155.1 of Moraxellaceae bacterium. Classification (GTDB taxonomy): domain Bacteria; phylum Pseudomonadota; class Gammaproteobacteria; order Pseudomonadales; family Moraxellaceae; genus JAYXXU01. The sequence continues at coordinate 5,876 of JBBKWW010000125.1, read as the reverse complement.
CTGGCACCTCTGCTTCAGGCTCAGGCGGCAAAGGCGCTACTACAGAAGGAGTATCATCCGTCGGCGACACGCCCGTGTTGGGTACATTCGGGGTGGGTGCGCTCATGGCCAAGTTATCCTTTGTGTCAGTGATGCCCATCACAAGGATGGCCCAATAAAGAAGTGTAAACGAATCGGCACACTGGTTTCAGACAGACCCGCCGCTACATCCATCCGAATCGGCCCAATCGGTGAACTCCAGCGCACACCAACGCCAGCACCAACTTTGACACCACCCGAGAATTTTTCATCAAAGGCATTGCCCGCATCCACAAACACCGCGCCACGCCACGCGGGTAAAAACCGGTAATTATACTCGAGTGAAGCCACTGCTAAATTTTGGCCGCCACTCAACTCGCCATCACGCACGATAGACAAGCTTTTATAATCATAGCCACGAACACTCTGATCGCCACCTGCAAAAAAACGTAAGTTGTACGGCACTGACTCAAACGCATCCGTCAGGATCGTCGCCACATCCACTCGACCGACCACCCGATGTTTTCGGCTCTCAGTAAAGCTTTCTATGGCGCGCCAACCGGCACGCAAAATCACCAAATCCACATCCGACAATAAAGCCTGACTGCCCACTTCGATTTGATACAATTGGCGGCGACCTTCATACGGATCGATACCGCCACGACTATTCACCTTATTAAAGGCATAGCCGGCCAGCAGTACCTGCTGAGTTAAGCTGATCAAATTATTGCTGGACTCTGGATCAATCAAACGTGCCGATGCGAGATCATCAAACTGTACATCGACCTGATCAAGCCGATAGCGCAAAGACAACGTGCGTTGCCAAGCCTCTGGACTCGGCCGAATAGAACGCTCCACCCCTAACGTGCCACCAATCGATTGGATGTTAAACGCAGCATCTAATTGCGCCACTTTTTCTCGCTCAAAGCCCCCAAACAGGCTCAGTGTATCGCGTAACGGATGTTTGTACGGCAGGCTATAGCGGGCATCAATCGCCTGACGAATTTTTGACAATTCAAGGTTCGCATCAAGGCTATGACCACGATCATTCAGTAAGGCGCGTCGATATTGCGAGCGAAATCGAACCCCCGTATCCGAACCATAACCGATCCCTGCCTCAGCACTATTCGGCTGCCGTGCATCAACCAAGACCCGCATCGGCACAATCTTGGCACGAGTCGCGCTCAGCAACTCAACATCGGCGCTCAGTGGCTCGGCGGCCACCGCTGGCTCGGGAAGACTGGCCGGCGCTGGTGCGGCAGCCGTAACGGGCACAATCAGTGGGGCGGATGGTGAAACCTGCTGATTCTTAACCGCATCTGGCGTAAACGCCGTCACCTCAATATTATTAAACCAGCGCGTATCAAGTAACTGGCGTGATAGCGTTTGTACCGCACGCGCATCGTATGGATCACCGGCCTGAAAGGGTAACAAAGCCTCTAATAACTCACGGCGCACCGGCAGCTCTAAATCGGCCACTGTTGAACCAAACTCAATATCACCAAAGTGATACTGCTCACCGCTTTGATAAATCAACTGAACATCAGCAATCGCATCCGGTAGCGTTACTTGTACGTCGTGTGCGAGCCATTGCCCATCAAAATAACCACGCTCAAGCGCCGCACTGGCAATGCGGTTTTTAGTCAGCTCATATTGAGCATGATTGAGCACATCGCCAATCGCTAAATCCGGCTGGCTTTCAATCTGCTGAAAGCGCCGCTGCTCTTGTGCCTGCCCCTCTAGCTTAACCACCTGTGAACTGACGCGCACTGGATCACCCGCGACCACATCCACCTGTAACTGGTCATCTGCGGTCTTGCGAAAAAAGAACTGACTCTCATAAAAACCGACCGATTGCGCCGCATCGCGTGCCAGACTGCGCAGACGGGGCACACTATCCTTAAAATCAGCAAACTCCTCTACCGTCACCCGCTCTAACGAAGCACTCAGATTTTTTTCAAGCAACGCCAGCGCTGCTGTGGATTGCGCCGAGGTTAACGGCTCAAGCGGCTGTGGTAAAACCAAAGGCTCGACTGTCAATAATGGCGTGTCCACCCATGGCTCTAGCTCCTCCTCAGCATCAGTTTTAGGCAATGCCGCCACTATCGCGATACTGACCTCAATCACTGGCTCAGCCAAAAACCCCTCACTGCCATCGCCACCCAACCATTGCCGCAGGCGGCGAAAAACACCTCGTTTCGGCGCGGTGATGTCAGCCTTGTTCTCGCTTGGCACTGGCTCGGGTTCGATGAACTCTAACGGCGGCAACGAGGCTTGTAGGTCCGGAAAACTCAAATCAATCAGCGGTGCCAACTGGTCAGACTCGCCAAAATCAGCAACAGGCGCTGTACTGAGCGTGGGTGACGCAGTAGCAGCGACGGCAATGGGTAACGGTGCTTCTTCAGCATGCAGCGCATAACAAGGCAGCAACAATGCACTAGAAAACAGCCATAATCCACGAGATTGCAGCAAAGACTTGGTCTGAATGAAGTCGGTCATACACACTCCGCGCACATTAAACCGCTGATAAAGACGGCGCACGCATTAAATATTCCGGCAGATGGCATCATAACCAGTTGCTCGATGGCTTGCCAGTCATCGCTATTCCGCTTATCTTGACAAGCTGCCGCTGGATGTAACTTGCTTTTGTATTCTCTTTTGGAACATTCAACATGACCTCACAGTTTAGCTTGCTGACCAAACAGCGGTTTTTACCCATGTTTGTGACCCAATTTTTGGGTGCATTTAATGATAATGTGTTTAAGCAAGCATTACTGTTACTGTTAACCTATCACGCTGCACAGCAGCTACATCTCGCCACCAGCTTATTGAATAATGTGGCGGCTTTATTGTTTATCTTGCCGTTTTTTTTGTTTTCAGCGACTGCGGGCCAGATTGCCGATAAATACGAAAAATCCATGCTGATCCGTCGTTTAAAAGTAGCTGAAATCATGGTCATGAGCTTAGCGACCGTTGGCTTTTTAATGCAATGGTATAGTCTATTACTCTTCGCGCTATTTTTAATGGGGGCACACTCCAGCCTGTTTGGACCCGTTAAATATGCCTATTTACCGCAAGCGTTGGCGACAGATGAACTGGTCGCCGGCAATGCGCTATTCCAATCAGGTACGTCCATTTCGATTTTGACGGGTACCATGCTCGGCGGCCTATTGATCTTGAGCGGCAGTCTGCAACTGACGTTACTCTGGACATCATTCACGGTGATGCTCATCGCGCTACTCGGCTGGCTGGCCTCGCGCAAGATTCCGGCACTCGCCGCCAATAATCCTGATTTGCAGATTGATTGGAACATCGCACGCACCAGCGTGCATACCTTACAAGCAGCATGGCAGCTACGTGGCGTGTTCTATGCCATGCTCGGTATTTCTTGGTTTTGGTATTATGGGGCGACGTTTTTAACCCAAATTCCAGAATTTACCAAAAAAATCCTCATCGCAGATGCAGGCGTGGTGACGTTTTTACTGACGTTATTTACCGTCGGCGTGGCAACTGGCTCATTATGGTGTCGGCGGTTATTAAACAACCAAATCAGCCTAAAGCTATTGCCGATTGGGCTACTCGGTTTAAGTGTATTTGCCTTTGATTTATATTTTTCACTGAATCAACTCCCGCAAATCCTGCCCAATCCATTGACCCAGCAGCTTGTACTACAAAACCTAGCTCAGGTGTTAGAGCAGCCTGATTATTGGCGAGTATTTATGGACTTACTCGGTTTGGGGCTGTTTGGCGGTTTTTATATTGTGCCGTTGTATACAGTGATGCAAGCATATGCGCCCGAAAAACAACGCGCTCAGGTGATCGCAGCGAATAACATCTTAAACGCGCTGTTTATGGTGGTGTCTGCGCTGATTGCGATTGTGATTCTCAGTGTCCTCGGTTATGCCTTGCCAGTATTATTTGCGTTTACAGGTCTGCTTAACCTGCTCATTGGCGCTGTGCTCCTGCTCAAAACTCGGCAACATGTCCAAGCGCCACCCGATCAGCTGCACTGAACGTGAACAACGCCAATTGCCCCTAGACAGGGTGGCTAGATTCGGTATGCTGGTTAGACTAAAGATTGAATGACTGGCAATAGCCATCCAGTGGCTGTGAGCAAGCTGGCTATGAATGAGGTGAGTATGCGGCATTATGGTTTTACGGATCGGCTCATTCAGGGCATTGACCAAGCACTGCGCAGCGTCGTACCCGACAGCACACAGGCACAACGGCCCTCGCCTGCGCAAAGCCAAATCAGCCAGCTGAGCGTCGAGCAAGCACGTCATGTGGCGGGCTTAATGCGCGTCAATCATAGCGGCGAAGTCTGTGCGCAAGCCTTGTATCACGGACAAGCGTTAACCGCCAAACTCCCGACGGTGCGCCAAGAAATGCAACAGGCCGCCCGCGAAGAGCAAGATCACCTCGTCTGGTGTGAGCTGCGCCTAAAAGAACTGAACAGCCATCCAAGTATGTTTAATCCACTGTGGTATGGCTTGTCGTTTGGCATGGGTGCATTAGCAGGATTGGCAGGCGATGAATATAGTCTGGGCTTTGTGGCTGAAACAGAAAAACAAGTCAGCTCACACTTGCGCTCACACTTGGCACAGTTACCAGACAGTGACCCACGCAGCCAAGCGATTTTAGTACAAATGAATCAAGATGAGCTGCAACACCGAGAGCAAGCCTTGCAAGCCGGTGGCCGCGAGTTGCCAAAACCGGTGCAGCAGTTAATGCAACTGGTCTCGAAAGTCATGACCAAAGCCAGCTATTCTATTTAGTGTGGTGCAATTTAAGCCGACCAATCGTTGAGGAGTACATCCCATGAGCCGTCAAACCACACCCAGCCGCCCCACTGTCAGTTTGCACGCGCTGCTGACCTTGGATGGCTTTGTGGCAGATCTGAGTCACCCAGAGATTGCTAAACTCGATATTGAACCACTGTGTCAGTTTATGCTGACGCGCAGTGATACTTTGATTTTGGGTCGTCCCACCTATCTTGATATTGTCGATGCTGGTGAGTGGCCGTATCCTGAACATCCCGCGCATGTGCTATCCCGACATAAGGACTGGGCACTCGTCCACCCGACGATCAAAAGCAGCACCGAAAGTCTCACCACACTGCTGGATCAGCTTGAACAACAGCAGATGAAACGCGCATGGCTGATTGGCGGTCGGCGCTTGGTGATGGCGGCTTTGGCGGATCAAGTATTAGATGAGCTGGTGATTCACCTGCTGCCAATCACGCAACAACAGGGCAAGCCGTTTTTTGATCAGCATCACTTGTCACAGTTTGACCTCATCGACGTGGAACGTCTGGCACAAGGTATTGTCCGTATGCAGTATCGAGTGACGTATGTTTAGGGTCTATTGACGTTTCGCACGCGAGCCGCGTTGCAAGGCAAAATGCTGACAGACAAGGCGACACATGCAGCAAATGGTCATTCCCTTTGCCAATGTGGCAACGAGGTATGACAGTATTTTGCCAGCAACCCGAAGGGACACGGCAGTTTTTGGGCGCTTCGCTTGCTTAGAGCGACTAAGCCTCACGAGTCACGCCTTGTATCCCCTCAAAAACGGCCAGTGTCGCGGCCGTGGCTCAAACGTCAACAGACCCTAGATCAACAAAGGAAAAAAGCATGCGTGACTTAGAAAAACTGGCCGATTTGCGCTTAAGCTACCAAAAAGGCAGTTTGGATGTGCAAGATGTGGACGCCTGTCCATTTGCACAGTTTGCGGTGTGGCTGGCGTACGCACTCAGCACCGACTTGCCAGAGCCGTATGCGATGACCTTGGCCACTTGTGGTACAGACGGCAGGCCCAGCGCGCGCACGGTGTTGTTGCGTGGGAGTAGTGCAGATGGC
>JBBKWW010000124.1:0-10856 GCA_037969155.1 Moraxellaceae bacterium | reverse complement strand
ACAAACTCGCCCTCACCAAACGCATGCACATCCAGACCTTGCCCAATGCGTAAATCAAATGGACTCATGAGTCTTTCCAATACAGATACTGTGGTGCGCCATCACTGATTTGCCACCAGTTCGCCTTATCACCGACAAAAATATGGCAGTCCACACCTTCTCGCGGCAATGACAATGGGCTTTCTAACGTCCCAACCCGCAATCGTAATACGTTCGGGAGTTTGTCGAGTCGACTATAGATTGGACTGCCGCAATGACAACAAAATACCCGATATTTACCTGCACTCGACTCATAGCTTTTGAGTGCGTCTTGACCCGTCAATAACTCGAAGTGTTCCGCTACAATCGGGGCATTGGTCGCAAAAGGCGTACCTTGTGCTTTACGGCACTCTAGACAATGACAAGCCATCACCTCAGTAATTTCACCATGGTACTGATAGCGTACCGCACCACAAAGACAACCGCCCTTCAACATTTGACACTCCCTCAGCGTAAATATCTCAAAATGATCACACGCACGGGGATTGGTGCAAGCACTCGTTTACCTGATCACTTGTGCTGCCAAAATCGCCGCAGCCAAAGCCAAATCCTCTGGGTAGGTGATTTTAATATTATCACTACGACCCTGTACAACCTGCACCGTATACCCTGCCCACTGCATCGCACTGGCCTCATCGGTCACCGTCACGCCTGCCGCCACAGCATCTTGCAAGGCCTGAACCAAGCACCCATAGCGGAACATCTGTGGGGTTTGGGCTTGCCACATGCCGTCACGCGGCACCGTACTGATAACCTGCTGCTGTGTGACTTGTTTTAAAGTATCGCGTACCGGTACGGCCAAGATCCCGCCGACGCGATCATCAGACAACTCCTGTAATAATTGCTGCAAACATTCAGCAGTCACACAAGGACGCGCCACATCATGCACCAGCACCCAGTCGTCAACCGCAGCCTGACCAGCAAGACTGAGCAAACCCGCCAGCACCGAGTCCATGCGCTCGGCACCACCCTGCACAAAGCGAATCTGCTCAGGGTAATCATAGGTTAATTGTTGGGCATATCGATCTTCGGCACTGATCGGTACCACACACGCGGACAGCGGCAAGGCCTGACACAGACGATTCAGACTGTGCTGCATCACAGCTTGACCCGCAATCTGCAAATACTGCTTGGCAATCTCCTGACCAAACCGCTGACCCGTCCCCGCCGCAGGCACGACCGCCCAATAGCGAATCATGGATGCTTCGGCTCTACGTCAGGTAGCGGCACAGCAATCGGTGGTAATGTGCCCATTTGTACAAAAGTTTCATTCGGTTTAATTAAACCTAAATCAAGCCGAGCGTGCTCTTCAACCGCTTCTAGACCATTTTTGAGATCATTGACTTCGGCACGCAACACCCGATTACGTTCTTCGAGTGTGGCGTTTTCATCTTGCTGTGCATGTACCCGCACTAACAACGTTTGGCGATCATCATAGCCGCTTTCGCCAAACCACAGTTTGACCTGTAGTAAGGCGATCACGACCAGACCCAGCCCAAACACCATTCGTCCAGACAAGGTCGTCAACATCTTAGTTCAGACCTTTAAACTCAGCACGGCCACGATAAATGGCATCGGCCATTTCTTCAATACGCAGCAGTTGGTTATATTTTGCGACCCGATCTGAACGACACAGTGAGCCAGTTTTGATCTGACCGGCCGCGGTACCGACCGCCAAATCCGCAATGGTCGAATCTTCAGTTTCACCAGAACGATGTGAGATTACGGTGCTATAACCGTTGGCTTTGGCCAGATAAATCGCGTCCAGTGTTTCGGTCAGCGTCCCAATTTGATTAAATTTAATCAAAATAGAGTTAGCCACTTTTTCATTAATGCCGCGCTGCAAAATCGCGGGATTCGTGACGAACAAATCATCACCGACCAGCTGAATTTTATCGCCTAAAATCTCGGTCAAGTAGCTCCAGCCAGCCCAATCCGATTCATCCAAACCATCTTCAATCGAAATGATCGGGTATTGACGTGCCAAGCCGGCCAGATAATCAGCAAACCCTTCACTGCTAAAGGCTTTATTGCCTTCACCAGCCAAAATGTACTGACCATTCTTGTAAAATTCGGTCGCCGCACAATCTAGTGCCAGCATGATGTCGCTGCCCGCTTTATAGCCAGTCTGCTCAATCGCTTGCAAAATGACCGTAATGGCTTCTTCGTTCGAGCGTAGGTTCGGTGCAAAACCGCCCTCATCACCGACCGCTGTGCTCAAACCTTGTTTTTTCAGCACGGACTTTAAGCTATGAAAAATCTCTGTGCCCGCACGCAGCGCCTCACTGAAACTGGTAAAACCGAGCGGCTCAATCATGAACTCTTGAATATCAACGGTATTGTCCGCATGCGCACCGCCATTGATGATATTCATCATCGGCACAGGCATGCTCAAAATACTTTGATTACGTAGGTTGGCGATATATTGATATAACGGCAGTTTTGCATCGGTCGCTGCGGCACGGGCAACCGCCAGTGATACCGCCAGCATCGCATTGGCACCGAGTTTAGATTTATTTTCAGTCGCATCAAACGCAATCATTTTGTGGTCAATGGCTTTTTGCTGACGTACATCCATACCCAGCAATAAATCACGAATGTCGCTATTGACGTTGTGTACGGCGGTGCGTACCCCTTTGCCCAAGTAACGAGCTTGATCGCCATCCCGCAATTCGAGTGCTTCACGTGAGCCGGTCGAGGCGCCACTGGGTGCACAGGCACGTCCCATCACGCCAGATGCTAAAATCACATCAGCCTCAATGGTCGGATTACCGCGTGAATCTAAAATTTCACGGGCGCGAATATCAGCGATTTGGCTCATCTACCACTCCTTCATCAGGTCAACAATCACAACTTAAATCAACGATCACAACAACTGTAGAATGAAAAACCCAGTCTATCGACTGGGCAAATTCAGTATGGCGATTAATGGGTATCGAGTACCGCAAAGCCTTTGACCAGATCATCCATTTGTTTGAGCTGCGCCAAAAACGGTTCGAGCTGTGACAAACGTAACGCACACGGACCATCACACTTGGCCTTGTCTGGATCAGGATGCGCTTCAAGGAACAAACCCGCTAAACCAGTGGCCATACCGGCACGCGCCAACGTGGTAATCTGCGCACGACGACCACCGGCTGAATCTGCACGACCACCGGGTTGCTGTAGGGCATGCGTGACATCAAAGAATACGGGAACATCCATGGCTTTCATGCTGTCAAAGCCCAGCATATCCACCACGAGATTATTATAGCCAAATGCCGAACCACGCTCACACAAAATCAGCTTGTCATTACCCGCTTCCAGACACTTATGCACAATATGGCGCATCTCGTGTGGTGCAAGAAACTGGGCTTTTTTGATGTTGATGATGGCTTGGGTTTTTGCCATTGCTTCAACCAAATCAGTCTGACGACTTAAAAATGCTGGCAGCTGAATAATATCAGCCACTTCCGCCACTGGCGCAGCTTGGTGTGGTTCATGCACATCGGTAATGATCGGCACGTTATATTTGGCTTTGAGTTCACGCAGCCACTCAATCCCCTGTTCCATGCCTGGCCCACGATAGGAATTTAGGCTAGAGCGGTTGGCTTTATCAAAGCTGGCTTTGAACACATAAGGGATCCCCAGACGTGTGGTGATATCAATATAGGTTTCGGCAATTTCAAAGGCCAAATCCTTGGACTCTAAAACATTCATGCCACCAAACAACACAAATGGCAGATCATTGCCGATCCGAATATCACCCAACTCAAGGATTGAGCGGGCTTGCATTAATTCAGTCATACAACATCCTGTACGTCACATTAGCGGTTAAGATTTTGCTGCATGCGTCAATGCAGCCGCGATAAAGCTCGCAAACAGTGGATGACCACCACGCGGTGAACTGGTAAATTCCGGATGGAACTGACAGGCCACATACCATGGATGATCAGCGATTTCGACCATTTCGACCAAATGCTGATCCGCAGAATAACCCGAAATGCGCATACCTGCTGCTTGCAGTTGCGGAATATACCGATTATTCACCTCATAACGATGCCGATGTCGTTCGACAATCTCGGCACGACCATAAATCGCTCTGGCATGACTGCCTTCGACCAGCTCAGCTTTTTGGGCACCCAAACGCATCGTGCCACCGAGATCGGAGCTGTCACTGCGGGTCTGTAACTCACCACGCTCATCCATCCACTCGGTAATCAGGCCAATCAATGGCTGCGTGGTGCGCCGATCAAACTCGGTCGACGTCGCTTCGGTTAAGCCTGCGACGTTGCGTGCAAATTCAATCACTGCCAACTGCATGCCTAGACAAATGCCCAAATATGGCACTTTGTTTTCACGCGCATATTGGATCGCGTTCATTTTACCAACGGTGCCACGCTCGCCAAAACCACCTGGCACCAAGATCGCATCAGCAGCAGCCAAGCGCGACAAGTCATCATTTTCCAGTGACTCTGCATCGATATAATCGATATGCACTTTACTGCGGTGGGTAATACCTGCGTGTAGCAAAGCTTCATTCAGTGACTTATAAGCATCGGGCAGCTCGACGTATTTGCCGACCATCGCGACGCGTACTTCATGCTCAGGATTGAGCAAAGCATCAGTCACTGCATTCCAATCGGATAAATCAGCGGGTGGACACTCAAATCCAAAACGCTCACAGATCAAGTCATCGACCTGCTGATCGTGGAAATTTTTAGGGATCAGATAAATGCTGGATGCATCCTGCGCTAAAATCACCGCACGCTCTTCAACGTTGGTAAACGAAGCAATTTTGCGGCGCGAATCCTCGCCAATCGGATGATCAGAACGACAGATCAAAATATCAGGCTGCAAACCTATCGACCGCATTTCTTTAACCGAATGTTGCGTCGGCTTGGTTTTGGTTTCACCCGCAGACGCAATATAGGGCACTAAAGTTAAATGCATCAATAGTGTGTTACGACTGCCGATCTCGACCCGCATCTGGCGCACAGCTTCCATAAACGGCAGCGACTCAATATCACCTGCTGTGCCACCGATTTCGACAATTGCCACATCATAGCCTTCAGCACCGGCACGAATTCGGCGTTTAATCTCATCGGTAATATGTGGAATCACTTGCACCGTCGCACCGAGATAATCACCACGACGCTCTTTTTGCAGTACTTCGAGATACACTCGACCACTGGTAAAGTTATTTTTTTTGGTCATGCGTGAACGGCGTAGAAAGCGCTCGTAGTAGCCCAAATCCAAATCAGTTTCTGCGCCGTCTTCGGTCACAAACACTTCGCCGTGCTGAAATGGACTCATGGTGCCAGGATCGACGTTGATATACGGATCCATTTTGGTCATAGTGACTTTCAAGCCACGTGCTTCAAGGAGTGCTGCCACAGATGCAGCAGAAATGCCCTTACCAAGAGACGAAACCACGCCTCCGGTGACAAAAATATATTTGGTCATCACCATTCCAGTTCAAGACTCATGCGGGCGTTACTCAAGCGGCAGGATTTTACTTCAGGCGTGCCCTATAAAGCAAAGCAACACTGACCAAATCAGGACGTATTCATGAATTTATGTGGCTTGCAATCAACATTTAATGTTGAGACCGACCGATTAGAGAGACAAATACCGTTGCGCGGCTTGCCACACGTGATCGGCTGACTCGGCTGCATCCAATCGAATAAAACGCTGCGGCTCAGCAGCAGCACGCTGTTGATAACACGCTCTGACCTTTTGAAAAAATTCAACTTTTTCCTGTTCAAATCGATCCAACTGCCCACGCTGTTGCGCACGTTGCAAGCCCAATTCGACTGGCGCATCCAGCCAAAAAGTACGCTGTGGCAACACAGGTACAAATAAATCGACTAATTGCTGAATTTTTTGTTGGCTAATCCCTCTACCTGCCGCCTGATACGCAAAGCTGGCATCAATAAAGCGATCACACAACACCCATTGCCCCGCGTGCTGTGCTGGCAGGATGACCGCTTCAAGGTGCTGAGCGCGTGCTGCAAATAACAACAGTAACTCACAATCTGCGCTCATCGGCTCTGCTTGCGGCGTCAATAGCAGGTCTCGGATTTGCTCCGCCAGCGGTGTGCCACCTGGCTCACGTGTGCGTACATAAGGCTGTTGCTGTTGCTGTAACCAGTGCTCCACACGATTGATCAGCGTGGTTTTTCCGACCCCTTCTGTACCCTCAAAACTGATAAACATTAAGGCTGCTCACTGTTGCGACGTGATTTCAATACCGCTAAATACTGTGTCACTGCGGCTTGATGCTCGGCATAGGTACGGCTGAAGCGATGCCCGCCATTGCCAGTGGCCACAAAGTATAGCGCGTCAGAATCCGATGGATGTAAGGTGGCATTGATGGCGGCTTGGCTAGGCAAGGCTATCGGGGTCGGTGGCAAACCATTAATCGTATACGTATTATAAGCGGTTGCAGTTTGTAGATCAGTTTTACGAATATTACCTTGATATGCATCACCCATGCCATAAATCACCGTGGGATCGGTTTGTAAGCGCATACCGATGTTTAAGCGATTACGAAACACTGCCGCAACATCAAAACGTTCAGCAGCAATACCGGTTTCTTTTTCGACAATCGACGCCATAATCAAAGCCTCATAAGCACTCTGATAGGGCAAACCCTGCGCCCGATTTTGCCATTCAGTTTGCAAGATTTTTTGCTGCTTTTGGTACAGCTTTTCAAGGATATTTTTGTCGGTTTCGCCATACGAAAAATAATAGGTTTCAGGCGCAAACCAGCCTTCAGGGTGTTTTTCTGTCGCCTTGATTTTAATCAGCACATCCTGATCATTGAGCCCTTGCAAGGTCTGCGTCACGCCTTCAGTGGCCGCTAATCGGGTGCGTAATTGCTTGAAATTCGTGCCCTCAATCACGGTCACCCGTACCATTTTGGCCATACTGCCATCTGCTAAACGGTGTAGCAATTCGCGGATATCTAACCCAGCATCGACTTGATAAACCCCAGTCTTTAAGCTGGTATTAACAAATAAACGCTGATACAGCGTAACGATGATTGGGTGGCGGATTTGACCTTTTTGATCCAAATCACGAATCAGCGCGGAATAGCTGTATCCGTCATTGATGCGTAGAATTTTGCCTTGGGCGGGCAAGTTGAGTGGCTGATACAAGCTTTGCCAAACCAATACGCACAGCAGCAGCAGCCCCACACCACAACTGATCAACAACCACTGCAAGACACGCCAACCCCGTCCAGTGGGTGGCGACTGGCGGCGGGTCGGTTTTTTTTTGTGGGAGGGACGTTTTTCAGCATGGGCAGCAGGCATTCGATTGATCACACAAAACAAGGCGGCTCAGGATAGAAGATCACACAATAGGCTGTCTACAGGCTTCGTTTCTAACACACGACCATCTAAGCAATCGACTGCCAAAATACCCGTAATACTGTTGCAAAAAAACAATGCGTCGATTTGGGTCAACTCATGCATCGTGAGCTCCACCACAGCAAACGCAATCTGGTGCTGTTGCATACGGCTGATGATCTCGGCACGCATCACGCCAGCAATCCCTGTACGCTGCAACGAAGGCGTTTGCCACTGACCGTGACGCCAGAACCAACAGTTGCTTTGTACACCTTCCACCAAGCGATCATCCTGATCGAACACCAGTGCCTCAGACCACGCGGTCTGTGCCAAAGCCTGCCGTAACAACACCTGCTCCAAGCGATTAAGGCTTTTTAAACCGACCAGTTGTGGCATCGGATGACCTAGACGATGGGTTTGCAGTACACCCGATCCGATCCGATCCACCACAAACAAGCCATCTGCCTGCGGTTCAATGGGTCGTGTTGAGCTGGAAAATAGTTGAAAATAGACCGAAGCAGGCTGCTCTGGTGGTAAATAGCCCCGCGCACCGACACCCCGACTGATGATGATTTTTAAAGTACCATGCTGTAGCTGTTCGGCATATGCAAACGCCTGCTGACTCAGCCTGACCAGATCAAACTGTAAGCCTAAACACTGTTGTGCGTGTTGTAACCGCGCCACGTGATGCCGCCACAAGCAGGGCAGACCGGCTCGCACGCGAATACTGGTAAACACCCCATCACCATATAAAAACCCCCGATCATGCGCGGCAATCCCCTCACAAGGCTGATCACCCATAAAACTCTGCATCACCTGTTCTGCCACGACGGTGTGGATAGACTTAGACCTGACATTGCGGGTATACCTCGCATGATTGAACCCCATACTTGGGCATTCTAAGCGAACCCGATGCAAGGCAACAGCCCAAAAAACCCACTAGTCGTCTCGGGTTACTGGCAAACTACTGCCATACTGTATTGTCACAGCGGTCAAGGCAGTAAGCCTGCACTGCATACGCCACCTTGTCTGCCAGCATGGTGTCTTACTCGGTTCGTGTGCGAAACGTCAACAGCCCCTCATCAGTATTGATTTCTTGCCCTTTGGTGACCCTATGAACTTTCAGCAGCTTCGAATTATTCGAGAAACAGTACGGCAAGATTTTAATTTAACCGCCGCTTCGAACGCTTTGCACACCTCGCAATCTGGGGTCAGCAAACACATTCGTGATTTAGAGGATGAACTCGGAGTACAGCTATTCATTCGCAAAGGTAAACGCTTGCTGGGCTTGACCGATGCTGGACGAGGACTGGCCAAAATCGTCGAGCGGATGCTGAACGATGCCAGCAACTTAAAACAGTTGGCGGATGAATTTAATTGTGCGGATCAGGGCGAATTGACCATTGCCACCACCCATACCCAAGCACGTTATGTACTGCCACCGATTGTGGCGCGTTTTAAAGCGGCCTTTCCTAAAGTACACTTGATTTTGCAACAAGCGAGTCCAACCGAGATTACTGAGATGTTGCTGCGCGGTGAGGCGGATATCGGGATTGCGACTGAGTCGTTAAGCAGCGAGGACGACTTGTTTGGGTTGCCTTACTATCAATGGCAACACAGTATTATCATCCCCACAGGCCATGCGTTGGCGCAGTATCAAACCGTGACGTTGACGGAACTGGCAAAATGGCCACTGATCACCTATCACGGCGGCTTTACCGGTCGATCAAAGATTGATGCAGCATTTAAACAGGCGGGATTAACCCCAGACATTGTGCTGTCAGCGCTGGATGCCGATGTGATCAAAACTTATGTAGAACTCGGCATGGGCGTTGGGGTGATTGCGTCTATTGCGTTTGATGCAGAGCGTGATCACCGTTTGGTACAGTTGGATATTGATCTATTTGGCCTGAATACCACGTGGATTGCGATCCGACGCGGCCATCTGCTGCGTGGTTTTGCCTACGAATTTGCGGCATTATGCTCTGCTGATTTGGACTTAACCGCACTCAAAAAAGCCGCTTACGAACTGGACGACGCTTAGCATGAACGGCACTTAGAAAAAATCGATTGATGGCGCTTATGCTCGGCACAGATGGGATATCATCACGCAGAGTCTTGCCAGCCCAGCACCACCTGATTACCTTGAGCACGCATTAATGGCTGAATCAAACCTACCTAAACCCGATATAGAGCGCCCGTCCGATGCGGACAGTCCAACGATGCGCCTGAACAATACGCCAGAGCGGCACAAGTACGAACGACTCAAAGCCAAGCTGCGTTATAAGCAGGCGAAACGCGAGTCTGAACGTAAAATTGATCATAAAGCAGTGCGCTTGAGCATCGAAGCAGGCGCACTGCCCTCTAAAACATTTTATATTATGAATACATTAGCCGCAGTGATTGCTGGCTACGGCTTACTGGCAAACTCGCCCGCAGTGGTGATTGGTGCGATGTTGGTGGCCATGATGCTGGGGCCGATTTCAGGTATCGCGCTGGCGCTGATTGACCATCGCATGCTGTTACTCCGCACCTCTCTACTGACGCTACTCGGTGGCGTTGCAGCGGTGATCGGTGTCGGCATAGTGCTCGGATTGCTGCATCACAACGCGCCGATGACGGCTGAAATTTTAGGCCGAACCAAACCCAATGTGATGGATCTGATGATTGCGCTCGCAGGGGGGGCAGCCGGTGCGTTTGCCTCGGTATCACCACGACTTTCGGTGGCTGTGGTCGGTGTCGCGGTGGCGACCGCATTATTACCGCCTTTAGTCACGGGTGGGATCTTATTGGCGCATCTTGAGTGGACGTTGGCAGGGGGAGCGCTACTGCTGGCCTTTATTAACATGGTGGCGATTCAGTTTAGTTCCTCTTTGGTGTTGTGGATTGCTGGGTTTCGACGTTTACATGATAAGGAACTGGCCAATACCAATCTGGCCTTTGTGAAGCGCAATATCGTCAGTCTCGGCTTACTACTGATGCTTGGCATTTATTTGACCATTAATCTACTCACCTCTTTGGCCGCTCAACGCTACCAATCGACCGTAGACTTGCAACTCAAAACACAGCTTGAGCGGGGTGATAATGTATTGATCAACACGCAGTTCGTGCAACGCCCTCACTATATGCTGGCACAGGCGGTGGTGCGCGGTAATGTTGCCCCAACAGCGGCAGAGATCAAAACGATTGAACAGCGGCTACCCAAAACCACTGAAAATCAGGTCACTCGACTACAGGTACGATTCGTACCGATTATCCTGATCCAGGCGGATGACTTGCAGTAGTCCACGCGACTAATACCATTTCACCGAATTAAACTGATATATCGAAATCCCCCTTGCGCATGAGGAATGTATTCCGTAAAGCCGCTCACCCGTTTAAAAAAGGGGGAGTTCCCTCCTTTGAAATTGATTGGCTCATCCAAAGTCTTGTTGCCGCCATGCCTCATACACCGTGACCGCCACGCTATTAGACAGATTCAGA
>JBBKWW010000123.1:0-9059 GCA_037969155.1 Moraxellaceae bacterium | reverse complement strand
ATGGACTCAATAATATAGACGGCTGAGTGCCGGACTTCTTACAACGAGGGGTAAAAAAATACATAATAGCAACTCAGCATACGGACTGAGCAAGCGGTTCAGTGGCTTGCCTACGTGAACGCGGCTCGCGTGCGAAACGTCAACAGACCCCAAGGACAGTGATGTGTGAATTGCATGTGGAGTAAGGGAAAATATGCGGCAACTTTGGCTTGATCTGGGCAATACCCGCTTAAAATACTGGCTGACTGAAAAGTCCGAACAGACGGGGCGCGCTGAGACACTGGAACATGGCGCGGAATTGCACCTGCAATCACCGACGGATTTACTACTGGGCTTAACCGACCGCTTTGCAGGCTTTGAGGTTGAGCAGATTTTTGTGTCCTCGGTACTCGATAGCCGTGCCAATCAGCGCATTAAAAAAATCCTCAGTCAACTGGCCGTGTCATCCGTGCAATTTGCCCAAGTACAATCAACATGTCAGGGCTTAATCACGGGCTATGACGACCCCAGCCGACTCGGTATTGATCGTTGGTTACAAGTCCTTGCCTTAGCGGGTCAGGCGCAGCAGTATTTGATTGTTGGCTGTGGTACGGCACTCACCCTTGATGTGCTGGATCACCAACACCACTTGGGCGGCTATATTTTACCCAGTTTGTATTTACAACGTGAGGCTCTTGCGCTGGGTACGCGGCGAGTACAAGTACCTGAAGGCGCATTTGATAACTTACAAGCGGGGCGCTGTACCGAAGATGCAGTCCATCATGGCGTGTTACTCGGCTTGGTCGGCGCAATCGAAAAACTACTGCGGCAGAACCCGGCGCGACAGTTGGTTTTAACGGGCGGTGATGCGGCGCTGTTTGCGGATTTTATTGAAGCCCCAAACCCTCTATCGATTCGGGACAACCTACTGCTCGAAGGACTGATGCGTTACTTTAGCGACAAAGCCTAGGCTTGAGCCGCCGCTCGATGAAGCCGCACATGATAACGCCATAACACCAGCCCACCCAAGCTGATCATCAATGCCATCATAACCCCGATTCCCAATACTTCGGATAACGCGAGCGCATGCAGCACTGCCCCACCCAACAAGCCTAATCCAAACTGCATCGCACCCATCAAGGCGCTGGCCATACCCGCTTGCTGCCCTTGATCCGCCAATGCCATCGCGGTGCTATTCGGTACAGTCAGGCCAATCGCTGCAATCGTCATAAATAAAATAGCGTACACCAGTGGCAAGCTCACCCAAGGCGTTAACGCCAGTAGCATCAGACTCATCCCACCGATCCACTGAATCAACGCACCACACGCAAATATTTTAAACAGACCATAACGCCGGACTAAACGCGCATTCAGTTGCGATACCACCACAAAGCCCAATGCATTGACCCCAAACAGCCATGCAAATGCCGTTTCGGACACGCCAAAGAAGCCCATCAATAGCCCAGAACAGGCAGCAATATAGACAAATAACGCCCCCAGCAAACACGCACCCGCAAAGGCTGGCAGCATAAAGCGCCAATCACTCAACAATTGGGCATAAGTTCGTAGCACAGAACCAACCGCCAATGAACGGCGTTTTTCGACAGCTAAGGTTTCGGTAAAGCGGAAATGAATCAATAATAGACACAACGTACCGACTGCACTGAGTGTCCAAAACACCGCCTGCCAACGAGCAAACAATAACAGCGTAGCACCCAGCATCGGCGCTAAAATCGGTGCAACGCCCATCACCATCAGCAGCATGGCATAGGCTTGGGCTGAATCCTCTGGCGACAAGCGATCACGAATCGCTGAACGTGCGACCACCACACCGACACAACCGCCGAGCGCCTGTAAGGTTCGCGCCAGCAACAGCGACGACAAATCCGTGGAGAGCGCACACCAGATTGAGGCCAGCACAAATAAACTTAAACCAAAATATAATGGCGGCTTACGCCCAAACCGATCACTGATCGGCCCATAAAATAACTGTCCGACAGCTAAACCCAAAAAATATGCAGGAACGCTGTTCGACATCGCCGCCACGCTGACACCAAAAGACGATGCCATATTCGGCAAAGCTGGCAAATACATATCAATCGATAACGGGCCAAGCGCGGTCAATAAACCCAGCAATAAAATCCAAGACAACGCATAAGGACGAGAGGGTGATGCAGACTGCACGGTAGACATGCCGATACTCAGGTGCAAACAAAACGCTAGTGTACCGATCAGTACACTAGCGGCAACTGTTTTTTTGCAAATCTACAGCTCAGCAGATGAATAGCCGCACCAAATCACTTAATGTGACGACGCGCCATGCTGCCCAGTGGTTGCAATACGCGATTTTTTACGCTGCAACACATCACGAGTATGGCGACGGATCAAGGTTTCCACACTGACCTGTGCCCGATGGCGTTGCAAACGCGGGTACGCCTGCATCACTAACCGCACCAAGGCAAATAAGGCAACCAGATACGAGCTCAACGCCGCCAACCAAAACACCTGCACCGTGGCACTGACATCAGCAGCAAACACGGTCGGAATATGTGGCCATAACACAGGCCAGATCATCACAAAGGCCACCACTGACGCTGCACGACCATAGATTTTGACCAACGGCCACGCAAATAACGCCGCATGACCGAGGGCGACTAACAGCATCAGCAACCAAACCTGTGGCTGCAACCCTTGTTGTAGCATCATGGCTTCAACGGGCTGCATCGACGCAGAATAGACCCACATGCCCAGCCATGCTACGAGCGGTAATAACAACCATCCGACTGCAATCTGTATCGTTTTTGACATGTCAGCATCCCTCATGATGGATTCTATTCCGCTGTTTCGAGTGTGCGCACATTTCGTGCAATCTACTGTAGTAGTCATGCCGTAATCGTGTGTGCAATGCCGTGAACAAAGGTTAGACTGCAACAAAACATCACATGGTTTTAGCATCGAATGCCCAATGCGCCTGCGGTTTCGAGCCAACCCGACTCATGGGGGATCGCCCCGTTGATTTTGATTGGTGGCTCATTTGACCCGATTCATCACGGGCATTTATGGATGGCCGAGCAACTGAGCCAACAGTATCCAACGGCATGTATCGATTTTTTACCAACAGCAGGTAATCCGTTTAAACAGACGCAAACCCAGCCTAAACATCGTTTGGCCATGCTGAGACATGCGCTACGCGACCGCCCATTTGGCATCAATCGCCATGAAATCTTTGCCACACCACCCACCTACAGCCTCGACACGCTACAACACATCCGCCAACAGATCGGCTCACAACGCCCCCTGATTTTTGTGATGGGGCAAGATAGCTTGGCCAGCCTGCCACGCTGGAAAGGCGGCCTGACATTGCTCAAACATACCCATCTGTGGATATTTGCGCGTCCCGATCACTCGGCTGAGGCGATCCCCGATTGGGTGGCTGCCTATCACGGGATGCCTGCGCAACTGCGACAACAACCGCATGGACTGATTCATTTTGACCCACATGTACCACCCGTCATCAGTAGCAGTCAAATTCGACATCACATCCATCTGCATCGCCCTCTCGTACCGAAACGCATTTGGACGTATAATCAACGCGCACACCTATACGGATTTTCCAAACCTGATGACTTCTGACACCCCGATCACCTCTGATCAAAGCAATAGCACCCCAAATAAACAGGGTCTTGGGCAACGCACCCAACCCGCTAGTCTGGCTGCGATTGATCAAGACGTTCAAGCTTGCCTTGCGGTGGTTCACGCCGCACTTGAAGACGTCAAAGCCAAAGATATCGTTGAACTCGATGTACGTGGCATTACTGATATTGCCGAATACATGGTGATCGCGAGTGGCACCTCTAGCCGCCACGTGAATGCCTTGGCCAGCAATGTCGGCGAAGAGGCCAAAAAAGCCGGTTTCCGGCCACTCGGTACCGAAGGTCAGCAAGACTCTGAATGGGTTCTGCTCGATCTTGGCTATGTCATCGTGCATGTCATGATGCCTGCCACGCGCAAACTGTATGATTTGGAAAGCCTATGGCGAGCCACAGCAGACGGTAAAAAACCTAAAGCTGCCGAACGCCCTGCCGCAGAGTAAGCGCAGCTTTATTCGTAGATGAAAATACATCTGCAAAAGATAAAGGCTGGCGTGCTTAGAACTGTTTGAGCCTGAGAAGCACTGCTTCGCAAGGGCGAGTCGTCTAAGCACAATGGCTTTTGCTTACTTTTGGCCTGAGCAAACCGTCAAGCACTGCGTTGACGTGCAGCACAAGACACCGTGGCAGAAAGTGAGGCCAGCGGCAGGTTGAGCACTGAATATAGATAACCTATCGTCAGAGCCAGCTCGACCGAACATTATTTTTTTAGTGAATTGGTATCCAATGAAATTGCGCCTACTTGCAGTCGGTCAAAAAATGCCTGATTGGGTTCAGTCTGGCTATGATGACTACGCCAAACGCCTACAACCATTGCTGCCAGTACAACTTGTACCCTTAGCAATGGCCAAACGCGGCAAAAACGACTCGGCCAGTGAGATTCATAAATACTGCCAACAAGAAGGCCAAACTATCCTGACCGCACGACAACCACGCGAACGGCTGATTGCGCTCGAAGTCGGTGGTCGTAATCTCTCGACCGAAAAACTCGCTGATACGCTGCGGTTATGGATGCAAGAAGGCCAAGATGTCGCGCTTGCGATTGGTGGGCCCGATGGTCTATCGGAGGGGGTACGCCAGCAGGCGGAGTGGCATTGGTCGTTGTCGCCACTGACGCTGCCGCATCCAATTGTGCGGATTATTGTGATTGAGCAGATTTATCGGGCGATGAGCCTGATCAATGGGCATCCGTATCATAGAGCGTAGGATTTGTTTGATATGATTAAAACTTTCTGATAACTACCCGCTTAACGCGCAAGTACCCACAACAAAATTAAAAACTGAGATAACCTCAGAACCATAAAAAACAACACAATAATTGGCTGGGTACTTGTCGCAGTTGAAGCTGAAATTCTGTCGGACTCGCCAAGAGATCGCTCGCCACCTTTGCCCTCACGACCATCGTGGCGGCGGCCTGACTTCCATATCCTTCTGCAATGGTGTGTCCTACGCGACTCCAACCCACAGAGGTTCTGGACACCAAAACGATACCAGACGTTCCGTGGCACTTCCGCTAATGTTCCAGACCGGACTGTAGTTGCTGATGAAATCAACTTCCATACTGCCCATTTATGGATCCATGTGGAAAGTATTTCCGTTGAAGCGGCACTCGACCTTGATACCAGGACGGAGGTTTTGAGTGCAGGATTGTTTCGCCTGATCCATGGTAAAACTCACCGTCTCGGGGCCATTGACCTGCTTGCCATCCCAGAACAGCTCGAAGCCGCGTGAGTCCGCTATGGCCGGCGTGATGCTGGCGGTCGCCAACGCGAGCAAGGACGCCGAGTACGTCAAATATCTCAGGAACGTGGGAAATGGATTCATGGGTACAGCCTCTCCTTGATTAATGGTTAAATGGTTCCATGCAAAACACTGATACTGGCCAGCAATGGCATCAAGGACTAAATATTCTTTACCATCACTGGCATACTTCAACAATGGCAACATACCTGTCTGATAATCGGGTATTGCCATAAATAACTCTTGTCCTTAAATTCTAACTAAGGATATACGGCATTTTTGATGAATAAGGGGTTGTCATCATGACGTATATTCTGCTAAATCCAAGTCCGAAAAGCAATGTTACTACTGTTTGCTTCAAACCGAATGTAACAGGCTTTTATGAAGGCTGCAAATCAAACATGTCCTCACATGAAAAACCAAAGAAGCTTCTTGATTTTGTTGCGACCTCAGAAAAACCTATCAAGTTGAACCTACGGTTTGACGTTCATCATTTCGCCTTAATGGACGCAAGAATCTGGCCTATCGTATCTTGATATTGTTGCGCTTTATCTGACTGAACGATTGTAAACAACAATGCGGCTTTGGTTTGTGATGCTTGAATAACAATAACGCCAACATCGAGTTTATGACCATTTTTGAGCGCGGTATATTCTGCGTATTCTGCGGGCATCCCATTGATTTGGGTTTTGCCATTTTTGCCATTCGGCGTTAATGTGCCAATATCTTCAGTCAAGGCAGTTTCAACCGTTTTTAACTCTTGGGCAAGGGTACTGATGTTGGCAAACTTAAACAGCATGGCGGCTTCACTGCCTGATGCAGCTAACATGACATCAAATAAATTATTGGTTTGATCAACATGCCAATGACTTGGGCTGGCGATGCGGATGGGGCCGTTATTGGGAACATCATTGAGTTGGGTTTGCGTCGCTGTTGTATTGGCAGCTGGCTGGCTTGGCAAGTTTAATTCGCGTTGCATTTTGATTTCATTTAATTTCGCTATCCTGAGATCAGTCGCTTCTTTTTCTGACATTTCTTGCTCTACTTCAGTGCTGCAAGTGCGGACATCTTTATCTGAATTAGGCAAGTATGTTGGGGGCCTGTTACCAGGTGTGCAGGTGTAATTGAGGCTTCTTATCTTGACAGACTTGCCTGACTGCATGGGCACTTCGGCAACCCATTGCCAAATACGTCCAATGCCAAATCTTTTAAAGTCGTCGGGTGTATAGCTAATAGCACTTTCTTGGGTGGTGCTTTTTTCTTCAGACATAGCGGTGCTGAAGGACTGCCCTTGTGTTTTTGAATTTTCTGTCGAGGTACTGGCTTCTACAGATATGCCATATGGTAACTCAACGCCGATGGTGAGTGACTTGGAGATGGCATCGGTTTCTTCTGTATTTTTTACCGTTTCCGTTGAGCTTCCTTTGGTGACTGTGACTGAGTTTGATAACGTACACGCTGAGCTACAGACCATTTCCCAATACGCTTTATTCTTACCGGTTGGCTTGTCAAACTCGGGGCGCTTGAGCTGCCTAGATGTTTGATATTGGTATTTATCGCTGGCCGTTTTAATCAGTGTTCCTGGATATTGATTGGGATGATTATTGTGATTAACGGTTAAATTCATTTTATTGTCAAAATCAAAGTATGTTTCGTTTCGCGTCAGCGTATTGATTTTATCGTCCGGCTCTGGGGAAAATATTAGTTTAAACTCACCTTGCTCACCATCACAGTCATTGCCTTGCACGCGGTTAATCCAAAAACCATAGACACCGTTTGGTTGCAAAGTAAATTTCGTGCCATGTTGTCCTCTAATTTCTGGCTCATAGCAGTTGATCTGCGCGATGGTCACCGAGATGGCTACCTCATCTTTATTGACCACATTGAGCCAAAATGTTCGACCCGCTGCATGAGTGGTTGACGTTATAATAAGTGAGCTTAGAATGCAGACGGGGCGTAATAATTCGAGGGTACGTTTTAGCATGCTTAATGTTGCCTTTTATGGAGGGATTAAGAAAACCAAACGTGCAATCAACTTAACGAAATCACGTTCGTAACGGAGACCGACTGTACCATGCGAATGCCTAGGTTAAGCATATTTATATTGCTTGTCCAAAATAAATAGGGGGAAACATGACTAAGTATTCAATCGAAAGTAATCATGCATCGATGATCTGACGCCTTATGTTTCGCCAAGGTGTTGGATGGCAGAATTGCATGATGACTTAAAACATCCCATAAGAAATAAACATGTATTTAACACTAAACCCATGTGACGCCTGACCGAACCAAGCCTCAATCTGCTGCGCCGCCATCACCTTAGCCAAACGTACTTTCTCACACGTTTAGTTGTATTTGTAAATTTACACTTCTTCAGCTATCACCTTAGGCAACTTTGCGCCGATTAAACAGATATAGGATAGTTGTAGCAACAAGCCAGACGACGGTGACGCCCAAAATAGTGAATTTGATAGTGGCAAAAACAGCTGCCAACTCTCCATAAAAAGAGCCAGACTGATTGAGTACTATCTGAATTAAGGCATAAGTTTCGACGGCATCTGCTAAACCAGCCACTAAGGAAAACCATGCTGCGAAGATTGTGGCTTTCTTCGATGTAGCTGAAAGATGTTGCGCTGAAAGCAACAAGCCAACACAGATAAAGCTAGGATAAAGCACCATAAAAATATAGTCGAAACCCAAGCTAAGCATGGCGAGAATTTGGCCACTGGCACCCCATGTCGCTAACGCAGCATTACAAGAAGAAGTGTATGCGCATAACTCAAATGAAACTATTCCGTTAGGCGTAGTTGCATTTCTCAATCCGTAATCGATTTGGAGCATAACAAAAGCGCAAGGAATCAATAATGCCAAAAGCCCCCAGAATATTTGCTTTAGTGAAAGTCCTCGCATATTTTCCCTTAAGATGTCTAACGTTTGAGTTAGGCTGCACTTCAATGCCTGCCATGAGCTCGGTCCCAAAATGACAATAAGAGCTTCAGCCCTGGAGCAGGATCGGCTGGCATGGTGACGGCCTCTCGCTGCGACTTCCAGCTAGCCTGCGATAGTGATTGAAGAACTGTCGAGACTGGCTCGGCGAAACCCATTGACCAAGTCGAAAAGTAGCGCTGCTGTACCGGCTGATAAACAAGCTGAATGAGGCCCCGATGCATGCGGGACTTCTTGATGCGTGAATAGACTTGCTCAACCCCGTCTTCGGTTCCCTCAAAATACTGAAAGAATGAACCGTCATGATGAAGAAGGGCTCCGCTTACGTCAACTTCCGCATTGAAACTTCGGGCGTCTAGGAGAAGCGCATCCAACTCTTCTGGCGTGAAGCGGCAGACTGCACTACTGACGTATGCGACGGCGATGAGAGGAGCCATGTCGTATGCAGCCTAACTAAGGATATACGGTGTTTTTGATGCATAAACTGTTGTCGTCATGACGTATACCCTGCTAAAGCTCTATCTGAAAAGCAATATTTCTATTGCCAGCTACAGACCGAATATAACAGGCCTTTATTAAGGGTGCAAATCAAACGTGTCCGAACATGAGAAACCAAAAAATCCACTTGATTTATTTAAATAAAAGTGTAGATACAAGCACTACAGTTTACGCACGGAGCAATCCTATTGTGGCTGGGTGAAACGCTTTGTTTTGTTCCAAAACAAGCGTCACCCAAGCGAGATG
>JBBKWW010000122.1:0-2883 GCA_037969155.1 Moraxellaceae bacterium | reverse complement strand
TGTTTTTTGTGCGCTTGTCGATGCCGATGTTTTTTGCGATTGGCGTGTTGCTGCTGATCATGCTGTCATTGGTTGCGGTGTTGCCGGTCGGTTCGGGCTTTTATATTGCGCTGTTTGTGGTCGCGTGGATTGGGCAGTTCTACGGGCATAAAATCGAAGGCAAAAAACCGTCGTTTTTTAAAGATCTACAATTCTTGATGATTGGGCCTGCGTGGTGTGTCGATGCGTGGATGAAAAAAATCAATCCCGATTGGCGTGGTGCTTGATACCTTACTAGGCGCTTGATTGTGGGAAAGGTCTGTTTGTCGATACTTTAAATGAGATAGACCTTTCTCGTGTTTTTCAAATTACCGAATAATTTAGAATCCCAATACAACCATCATCGGAAGCACTTAAATGAAAAGCAATCAGAATTATTTTTACCCGAATTATCAAGACTTTCTATTCCCTGTGCTTTTTCCATGCTTAATTGCTATCTTCTCAGATTGGCCGACGGCTCTAGACTTTTCGTCTGCTGTGTTTTGGGCTGTGGTCGTCTTTTTTACACTGTACAGCCTACTGATCTTTTCGTTTTTCCCCAAAATAATCGTCACTGATCAAACAATTATATTTAAAGGGCTATTCGGGTTGCCAACTTCGAAGCAGTTTGATTTTTTCGATATTCAACAGATCTGGATGAACGGTTCAATTCAATCGTCCAGAACATTGGAGATCAAATCAAGGACGGAGTTTAGTCCCAAAATTTCCGAAAGCAACTACGCTGGTTTTGATCAGATCGTAGCGTTATTAAAACTGCATGTAGATATTAAAACGATTGAACCTGTCTCCCATCAAGCAGCCCCGTTTACAATGGATATTGGTTACTGGCCGCTAGTGTTTTTTATTGCAGTGTTTGGTGGTTTTTTTATGCTGATCACTTGGCTAAGCTAACGATGTGGCTAGTCGCCCAAAAAGACAACTAGCCACGCGCCACGTTTAGCCTGCCCGCCGCAGGTTTTGCTTTTTCAGCGTCATCATCAGCAATTGCACCGCCGCAGGAGTCACACCTGAAATCCGCCCCGCCTGTGCCAGTGTTGCGGGACGCACCGCTTTCAGCTTGATCTTGATTTCATTCGACAAGCCTGACACCGCATCATAATCAAACTCCACCGGCAACGCTGCTTGCTCAAAGCGTTTGAGCTGGTTCACGTCGTCTTGTTGCCGGTCGATATAACCGGCGTATTTGACCGCGATTTCGATCTGCTCACCGACCATCGGCGACACTTGCGAATCGGTCAATTCCGCCACTTGCGCGAAGGTCACATTTGGGCGTTTCAGCAAATCATAGGCCTGCTGTTCTTTGCTCAAACTCTCCCCCGTCATCGCCACAAAACGCTGCCCCAGATCATTATGCGGCAATGCCCACAAGGCTTTGAGTCGCGCAGACTCTCGCTCAATTGACTCCAGTTTTTCGCAATAGGCCGCCCAACGCACATCATCGACCAAGCCCAGCTCACGGCCTTTGGCAGTCAAACGCTGATCAGCATTGTCTTCGCGTAGCATCAGGCGATACTCAGCGCGGCTGGTAAACATCCGATACGGCTCTTTGGTGCCGTGTGTGATCAGATCATCGACCAACACACCGATATAGGCTTGATCACGAGTCGGTGTCCAGCCGTCTTGATCCCACGCCGCACGCGCTGCATTTAGACCCGCCAGCAAACCTTGTGCACCCGCTTCTTCGTAGCCGGTCGTGCCATTGATTTGGCCAGCAAAAAACAGCTTGTGAATCGACTTGGTTTCAAGTGTCGGCTTGAGGTTTTGCGGATTAAAATAATCGTATTCAATCGCATAACCCGGTCTGAGAATATGCGCATTTTCCATGCCACGGATCGACCGCACCAGCTCCAACTGCACATCAAACGGCAAACTGGTCGAGATGCCATTCGGATACAGTTCATGCGTGGTCAGACCTTCTGGCTCTAAGAAAATCTGATGGCTGTCTTTATCGGCGAAACGGTGAATTTTATCCTCAATCGACGGACAATAGCGCGGCCCAACCCCTTCGATCACACCGGTATACATTGGCGAACGATCCAAGCCACCACGAATAATCTCGTGTGTGCGTTCATTGGTGTGAGTGATCCAGCAACTAATCTGACGTGGGTGCATCGACACGTCACCCATAAATGACATCACCGGAATCGGTGTATCGCCGGGTTGTGGCAGCATCACCGAAAAATCCACCGTGCGTGCATCAATGCGGGGTGGCGTGCCAGTTTTCAGGCGACCAACGGGCAGTTTTAATTCACGTAAACGATCAGCCAACGCAATCGACGGCGGATCACCGGCTCGCCCACCGCGTGACTGCTGCATCCCAATATGAATCACCCCACCGAGAAACGTCCCCGTGGTCAGCACCACCGAGCGACAACTAAAGCGAATCCCCATCTGAGTGACCACACCAGTGACGGTATCGCCTTCCACCACCAGATCATCGGCGGCTTGCTGAAAAATATCCAAATTCGGTTGGTTTTCTAAAATCTGACGAATCGCGGCTTTATATAAAATTCGGTCGGCCTGCGCACGGGTCGCCCGCACTGCTGCGCCTTTACGTGCATTTAATACTCTAAACTGAATCCCAGCCTGATCAGTCGCCAGTGCCATCGCACCGCCCAGTGCGTCAATCTCACGCACTAGATGCGATTTACCAATCCCACCGATTGCGGGATTACAGCTCATCTGTCCGAGAGTTTCGATGTTATGGGTCAGTAGTAACGTGCTGCGACCCATCCGCGCCGCTGCCAGCGCCGCCTCAGTACCGGCATGGCCGCCGCCGATTACAATCACATCATACGATTTTGGGTACTGCATGGCGCAACTCACATAAAAGACGGACAAAAA
>JBBKWW010000121.1:0-12567 GCA_037969155.1 Moraxellaceae bacterium | reverse complement strand
AGTTTAAGCTGATCGCTGCCGTCAGAGTGGTTTTACCATGGTCGACGTGACCGATGGTGCCGACGTTGACGTGCGGCTTGTTACGTTCAAACTTGGCCTTTGCCATAGTGATCTTCCTCTTAGTCCAACTGATCGGTTATGGATCAGTTGGTGGGGGTTGTTAGATAAAAAAACAGGCGGTAGACAAAAAAATTATTCGTCTTCGCCTTTACGACCTGAAGTGAACTTCGCAATGATGCCTTCGGCAACGTTACGTGGTGTTTCGGCGTATTTGGCAAACTCCATGGAGTATGTCGCACGGCCTTGAGACATCGAACGCATCGAGGTCGCATAACCAAACATTTCAGACAAAGGCACTTCAACACGAATTGCCTTAGTACCGCCAGGCAGGTCATCCATACCCTGCACAACACCACGGCGACGGTTCAAGTCACCCATGATATCGCCCATATAGTCTTCTGGGGTTTCCACTTCGACTTTCATGATTGGCTCAAGCAGGATTGGGCCCGCTTTCATGAAACCCTGACGGAACGCCATTGAACCCGCCATTTTAAACGACAGTTCATCAGAGTCGACATCATGGTATGAGCCGTCAAATAGCACCGCTTTCACGCCTACCACTGGATAGCCAGCGAGAACGCCATTTTTCATGCGCTCTTGAATGCCTTTGTCAACTGCACCAAAGAACTCTTTTGGCACGGTACCGCCAACAACTTCTACAGCGTATTCGTAGTTAGCAACTTCGGTATCTAATGGCTCAAGACGTAGGTAAACGTGACCAAACTTACCACGACCACCAGTCTGACGCACAAACTTGCCCTCTTGCTCTACGACCTTACTGATCGTTTCGCGATAGGCAACCTGTGGCTTACCAATGTTGGCTTCTACACCAAATTCGCGCTTCATACGATCCACGAGAATTTCTAAGTGCAGCTCACCCATACCGGCGATGATGGTTTGGCTTGACTCTTCATCAGTCCAGACGCGGAATGATGGATCTTCTTTAGCCAAACGACCCAACGCGATACCCATTTTTTCTTGGTCGGCCTTGGTTTTTGGCTCAACAGCAAGCGAAATAACCGGCTCTGGGAACACCATACGCTCAAGCGTGATCACGTGGTTTTCGTCACACAACGTATCACCGGTGGTCACGTCTTTTAGACCCGCGACCGCAGCGATGTCACCAGTACGGATTTCGGAGACGTCTTCGCGTTCGTTAGCGTGCATCAACACGATACGACCAACCCGCTCTTTCTTCATTTTGACTGGATTCCAAACCGCAGAACCGGCTTGCAATACGCCAGAATAGACGCGAATAAAGGTCAATGAACCGACAAATTTGTCGTTCATGATCTTAAAGGCCAGCGCTGCAAACGGCTCATCGTCAGATGCGATACGCACGCCTTCAGATTCGGCTTTGTCGTCCAAGATGCCTTTGATCGCTTCAACGTCGCCTGGTGCTGGCAGATAGCGGATGACCGCATCTAGCATGGCCTGCACGCCTTTGTTTTTAAAGGCAGAACCACACAGCATCGGTTGAATTTCACAAGCGATGGTACGTAGACGCAACGCTTCATGAATTTGATCTTCGCTGAGATCGCCATTTTCCAGGTATTCATTCATCAGGTCTTCAGACGCTTCAGCAGCGGCTTCAACCATTTTTTCACGCCATTCGTTCGCGGTGTCTACCAGCTCTGCTGGAATCTCGCCGTATTCGAATTTCATGCCTTGTGACGCTTCATCCCAGATGATCGCTTTCATCTTGATCAAGTCGACGATGCCTTCGAAATGCTCTTCAGCACCGATTGGAATCGCGATAGGCACTGGATTTGCGCCCAAACGGGTCTTCATCTGCTCAACAGCGCGGAAGAAGTTTGCGCCAGTACGATCCATCTTGTTGACGAATGCAATACGCGGCACTTTGTATTTGTTGGCCTGACGCCAGACGGTTTCGGACTGTGGCTGTACGCCGCCGACCGCGCAATACACCATACACGCGCCATCAAGCACACGCATGGAACGTTCAACTTCGATGGTGAAGTCCACGTGGCCTGGGGTGTCGATGATGTTGATGCGGTGTTTGGCAAAATTATTGGCCATACCTGACCAGAAACAAGTGGTCGCCGCAGAGGTAATGGTAATCCCCCGCTCTTGCTCTTGTTCCATCCAGTCCATGGTGGCTGCACCTTCATGCACTTCACCAATCTTGTGACTGACACCCGTGTAATACAATACACGTTCGGTGGTGGTGGTCTTACCAGCGTCAATATGCGCAGAGATACCAATGTTACGATAGTGTTCTAGGGGGGTTACGCGAGCCATGATGCTTTCCTAAAAAGTAGTATTCAAAACAGGTGCGCCCGTTGTCAGTGACTGACAGCGGACGCGAAGAAATGCTTGCGGCGCATTAAATTCCTGCACATCTCCCCGAGGGGTAACGTGCTGCATTAAATCGTGCGACTGATCGCATAGCATTCTCCTGTAAGTTCAACCTGTTTCGGTCGCAACCAACTGTCAGTGACAGCTTAGAAGCGATAATGCGAGAAGGCTTTGTTGGCTTCAGCCATGCGGTGAACATCGTCACGCTTTTTCATGGCAGTGCCTTTGCCTTCTGCGGCGTCTAGTAATTCGCCAGCCAAACGCAAGGCCATGGTTTTTTCAGAACGCTTCAAAGCGGCTTCAACTAACCAACGCATGGCTAGGGCGGTACGACGGGAGGGGCGTACTTCCATAGGCACTTGATAAGTTGCACCACCGACACGACGAGCCTTCACTTCGACCATCGGACGGACTTTTTCGAGGACGTTCTCAAAGAACTCGACCGGCTCAGCTTTTGACTTTTCTTGGATACGCTCAAGCGCACCATAGACAATGCCTTCTGCAACCGATTTTTTACCATCTTCCATCACGTGGTTGATGAATTTTGCAACGGTTTGGCTGCCGAAGCGTGGATCTGGAAGGATTTCACGGGCGGCGACGACGCGACGTCTTGGCATAATACAAACTCTTTATGACACTTCAGGGATATCCAGCAGATTGTGCAAGGTGTCTTACTGCACGGTACGCTGGCCTTACTGCATTTTTTTGAAATGCTAAACATCTAATCCGAAGATCAGCTTATTTCTTCGGACGCTTCGCGCCGTACTTGGAGCGTGACTGTTGACGGTTTTTAACGCCAGCACAATCTAAAGAGCCGCGTACGGTGTGATAACGCACACCTGGTAGATCTTTAACACGACCACCACGAATCAGCACGACACTGTGTTCTTGCAAGTTATGGCCTTCACCACCGATATAGCTTGATACTTCAAAACCTGAAGTCAAACGAACACGGCAAACCTTACGCATTGCTGAGTTTGGTTTTTTAGGGGTGGTGGTGTAAACGCGGGTGCAAACACCACGACGTTGTGGACACGCTTTGAGCGCAGGCACTTTGGACTTTTCGACCAAGGTACTGCGACCCTTACGGATCAGCTGATTTGTTGTTGCCATTTGGCAATTCTCCCGTGAATAAAAAACCCCAAAAATAGGACGACCCATTTTTGAGGGCACTATAGTTTACGGCAAGCCGAATAGCGGGTCAAGATCGACCAAGCCTGATTCGGCTTGGTGACTGATGAAAGATCGCTATAGCCGCGCTGTTAAAAACTAGTGCTGGGTATCGCTGTTGGGCGTGACGTCGGTTGGGTTTGGTGTTATTTCACCATCGCTATTTTTTTTGACTCGCACCATGCGTTTTTTCGGTTTCGGTTTGATTTGCTCATCTTCGGCCGAATGCCCAAACACGTCCTCAACACTAATATCTGGTGCAACCGTGGTCTTGGCTGGAGTCGTGAGGTGTTCGCTGGACGGCGTGACGGTCAGCAGGTACGCTAAACGTTGCTGACGAAAAGTAGCTTGGGCAAGCGCCGCGACAGAGTTGATCAAGCGAGTATTATAAAAAGCACCCACTACACTGCCTGCGAGGGGTGCAGCACGACCCGTTAGATTTTCCGGTAGCCGAATATTTAAGCTAACAGCAAACTCCTGCACCAATTTTTCAAAGACTTCCAAATCACCCGCAGAGCCGACCATTTGTTGTAAACCAGCAATACCACGCTGCTTTAACAACTGCTGTACCGAGACGAGACTGAGTAAAATGGTTTGTTTTTCAACCAGCACACTCCAGTCGGTATTGGCCAATACTTGGTAGATTTTTTGACGACCATCGACGTCTGCCAAATCATAACCGTAGCATTCTGCGGTTTGATAAATCGTGCGCAAAACAATCACCACTGACAGCGGCAAATCAGCAATTGCACCCATAAAACCGGCTAAGCCTGTCACCGCGCCCTCAGTGGCACCGAGCAGACGATTACGAGTCGCGACCACATTCGCTAACTCGTCGGCACGCTCAAGATCAAGCTGACGCAAATCATGTAGCGACAACAAACCAAATTCGTCATACAGCGCATCGTTACCGCTCAGCAACTCGGCAAACTGTACGGTTTGCTCTAGCACTTGATCTGTAAGACGCTCCAAAAACTCCTGCGGCATCAGTTGGCTCGCCAAACGACTGACACTGGCAAAGCGTCCGACCAAAAGCTGACGACTGACATTCGGCAAGTGTGCACGCAGCGACTGCATTGGATCTTGATCCGGCTGAAAGGTCGCCTGCTGCACGGTCGCCTGCTGCTGCGTCTGCTCAAATTCAGTGAGCTGCCCCAGTTTGTGTCCGGCTTGATCCCCAAGCTGGCGCAGTCGCTGGCTCATGCGCCGCCACATTTGGCTAATCGAGGATTGTTCATCGGTTACAGAATACGGTTCGCTCATCGCATGCCTCAACTGGGGTAATGTTTTATCGATACTCGCAGCATGCAATCAGATGATGCGGCTGACAAGTCCTTCGCTGTAACGAAACAATAGACTTATCCGTGATAAGTGTCACCCATAGCCTCGGCTTAAAGCCTGATTCCCCTCTCCGACATCTGTTGTAACAAAATAGGCTCTTCTAACGGGCTCATGCGATCGTGTGTGTTTTGGGCAATTAAACATCCCAAAACTGACTGAGTCTGGCACGATCCACTGCACTAATACGCAGCGTTTCACTGTGTAGATTTTCGGTCAAATGTGCGGCGTTGGCGCTGCCAAAAATTGGGCGCATGCGTGGGCTTTGTGCCAGTAACCACGCCAAACACAACTGACTCACACTACACTGGTATTGCTGTGCCATCGTCTGTAAGGTGACACTCGGCTTCTTGCTAAAACCACCCATGCCCAAAGGATAATAGGCCCAATAATCAATCTGCTCAGCTGTACAGTGTGCCAATACCTGCCTATCCTCCTGATGCTTAATGTTATATAGGTTCTGCACCGCAGCAATTGGCGCGACCTGCTGCGCTTGCTGTAGATCAGCAAGACGACACTGACTCAGGCCAATGGCCTTGATTTTGCCCGCCTGCTGTAGTGCTAGCAACGCCCCGACTGATGCCTCTAACGGTAATGGATCACGCGGCAAATGCTGACCATCGCCCAGACGTAAAAACACCAAATCCAAACAATCCACTGCTAAGCTCTGTAAGTCACGCTCAACTTGCTGACGAATCGCAGATGGCGACGCATCGACTATCCAGTCACTACGATTTTGCCGATTAATCCCCACTTTTGTGCTAATTACGGCAGCATGATCTTGTGGTAAATTATCTCGCAGCAATCGGAGTGCAACATCTGGGCCATAAAATCCAGCAGAGTCGAATAACCGAATGCCTTGGCGATAAGCCGTTTGGATGCTGTCTTGTACCGCTGCAAGGTCGCGAGGCTCACCCCACGCTCCAGCGCCACAACAGCGCATCGTGCCAAATCCTAAACGCATGAACCCATTCCTCATACCATGACGACTCACTGTGATCGTCGAACTAACCAAGCTTTAACACAGGATAACAGGTGAACCAAGGAACAAGCCTTGTTCAACAACCAGTTAAATTCAGCACTGCTATGATGCTGTAGATGTGAATCCAAAAATTGATTGGAGTGACTGCAACAATGAATGCCATCCCCCAAAATACTCAGCATGGCGAGTGCGCGCGGGCAACATCATTCAGCAAGCAAGACCTACTTGCCTGTGCTGAGGGCAGATTATTTGGTGTGGACAATGCCCGTCTGCCACTGCCCCCGATGCTGATGATGGATCGGATTTTGCATATCAGTGATACAGGTGGCAGCTACCAAAAAGGCGAGATCATTGCTGAATTGGATATTGACCCTGAACTGTGGTTTTTTAAGTGTCACTTTCAAACCGATCCAGTGATGCCCGGCTGTCTGGGTCTCGATGCGATGTGGCAAATGCTGGGCTTTTATTTAGGCTGGCGTGGTAATGCAGGTCGAGGGCGGGCGCTCGGAG
Source organism: Moraxellaceae bacterium (assembly GCA_037969155.1). Lineage (GTDB taxonomy): Bacteria > Pseudomonadota > Gammaproteobacteria > Pseudomonadales > Moraxellaceae > JAYXXU01. The sequence continues at coordinate 6,188 of JBBKWW010000121.1, read as the reverse complement.
TCGGTGAGGTTAAATTTACCGGCCAAATCCTGCCGCACCATAAAGTCATTCGTTATCACTTATCGTTTAAACGGGTGATTGAACGCTCTTTGGTGATGGCGATTGCTGATGGAGAGTTATATGTGGATGATAAATTGATTTACACTGCCAAAGATCTACGGTGTGGTGTGTTTACCAAAACCGACTTTTAATGATCGTACAGCAGGCAAAATAGGCAGTAAATGATAATGATGCAGCGCGTGGTGATTACGGGTTTTGGGATTGTGTCGTGTTTAGGTCAAGATCGCGACAGTGTCCTTGCCGCATTACAACAAGGCCACGCTGGCTTTGCATTTAATCAAAGCTATGCCGATATCGGTATGAAATGTCAGGTGAGTGGCGTGACCACTGCCGACCTCAGCATGATTGACCGCAAGCTTAAGCGCTTTATGGGCAATGCTGCGGCCTATGGCTATGTGTCAGCACTGCAAGCGATTGCAGATGCTGGGCTCAGCCTTGAGCAAGTCTCGCACAATCCACGCGTCGGGGTATTGGCCGGCTCGGGTGGCGCATCGACTTCTGCACTGATCGAATCAGCCGACAACATGCGCCAAGGTGGGCTGCGCAAGGTCGGCGCAACCATGGTGCCGCGCACGATGACCAGCACGGTCACGGCGGGCATTGCCACTGGCCTCAAAATCCAAGGGGTTAGCTACGCGATTTCATCTGCTTGTGCCTCTTCTGCGCATAGTATCGGCCATGCGATGGAACTGATTCAACTCGGTAAACAAGACGTAGTCTTAGCGGGTGGCGGTGAAGAAGAGCACTGGACGCAGTCGATTTTATTTGATGCGATGGGTGCAATGAGCAGCAAATATAACGATCAACCGTTGGCTGCTTCGCGACCGTACTCTAAAGACCGTGACGGCTTTGTGATTGCTGGTGGTGGTGGCATCGTGGTGGTCGAGTCACTTGAACATGCGCAAGCGCGTGGCGCACATATTCTGGCTGAGATCGTCGGCTATGGCGCAACCTCAGATGGTGCGGATATGGTCGCGCCAAGTGGTGAAGGCGCAGTGCGCTGTATGCAGATGGCGCTGGCTCAAGCTGCCGGTGCGGGTGTCACCCAAGTCGACTATATCAATACGCACGGTACGGCCACGCCAGTCGGCGATGTGGCTGAACTGAAAGCGATCCGTCAAGTGTTTGGTGACAACCCTCCCCCGATCAGCTCGACCAAATCCATGAGCGGTCATAGCTTGGGCGCGGCAGGCGTGCAAGAGGCGATTTATTGCTTGCTGATGATGCAGCATGGCTTTATTGCCCCCAGCATCAATATTACTGAACTCGATGATGAAGCTGCGGGTTTTGATATCGTGCAGACCACACGCCACACCACACTCAATGCGGTGATGAGTAATAGCTTCGGCTTTGGCGGTACCAATGCGACGTTGATTTTGAAGAAGTGGATTGATTGAACTGGCAATATTTTCGGGGCATGTTATGCATGCTCCATTTAAAACGGATTGAATACGATGGCAAAATTCCTGAATACCAGCGCAACAAACTATTTCTTAGAAGAACTGATCAAGAATGCTAAGGATAGACTGATCTTGATTAGCCCATTTTTGAAACTAAATGATCGAATGAAGGAGTTACTTGCTGATAAAAATCGTCTCAAAATTGACGTTCGTATCGTTTATGGAAAAAGCGAGCTTCAGCCAGAAGAAATTAACTGGCTAAAATCGCAAAACTACATTCGAACTAGCTTTTGTAAAAATCTTCACGCAAAGTGTTACATGAATGAAGAGTTTGGAATCATCACTAGCCTGAACCTCTATGAGTTCAGCCAAGTGAACAATAATGAAATGGGTGTGCTGATTGATCGAAGTGAAGATAGCTCACTCTATCAAGATACTTATGAAGAGGCACAACGGATTATTCGGATTAGTGAAGAGGTTCGGATTTCTCTAGAGCGTGTCACACCAGAGACTTCTGAATCGGCACTAGAGACTCCAATCAATGATTCGAGCATAGAAAAAATTACCACATCAAAACTAGCACAGAAAATTGGTTTGAAAACGCCACTATTACTTGAAAGGTTAGTTCAAAATGGCTATCTACGCAACGAAGCAGACAAACACTACATTACGCCTAAAGGCAAAGAGGCAGGTGGTGAGTTTCGAATGAGCCCAAGGTTTGGTGCATACTTTCTTTGGCCTGATAGTTTTAATACTGATTGAGACTAAGGTGGTTATTTTCATGGGCGAATTTGCCAGTTGGTATCCGTGGATCAAAGCATGGCACATCATTGCGATGGTGTGCTGGTTTGCTGGGCTGTTTTATTTACCACGGTTATTCGTCTATCACGCGATGAGCGAAGATCAAATCAGCCGTGACCGCTTCGTGATCATGGAGCGTAAGCTGTATCGTGGCATCATGTGGCCGTCGCTGATTGCGACGTGGCTACTTGGGCTGTGGATGGTCGGCATCGGTTGGGATGCTTATAAGACGCAAACATGGCTACACATCAAAATCACACTGGTGATTGCATTAACCTTGTATCACCTCGCCTGCGGTTACTATCGTCAGCAACTGATCAAACAGCCTAACCTCAAAAGCCACGTCTTCTTCCGCTGGTTTAACGAAGCACCCGTGCTGGTGTTGATTGCGGTCTGTCTACTGGTCATCGTCAAGCCGCAGTTTTAATGTCATCAGTTTTAACACCGAGCATTGGCTACCCCATCCCCAAGCAACGAATCCGACAAGAAATCGAGATTCGTAAAAGTCGCTTTATCACCACACTTGCGCCAGTCACTGAAGTAACACAAGTACAAGCTCTGCTGAGCGACCTCAAGCAAGAATTCCCTGATGCCAGTCATCATTGCTGGGCGTTTTTGATGGGTGCGCCCAAAAGCTCCGCCAACGTCGGCATGAGTGATGATGGTGAACCGAAAGGCACAGCTGGCCGACCGATGCTCACCGTGTTATTGCATGCGGAGATCGGTGATGTCATGGTGGTGGTGACACGCTATTTTGGTGGTACTAAGCTCGGCACGGGTGGCCTGATGCGAGCATATAGTGACTGTACGAAACAAATCTTAAGCCAAATCGAAACCACACAGCGCGTTAATTACTGCCAACTCACCCTGCAACTTGACTACAGCGATTTTGACCCGTTACAACGCAAACTGACTCAACTGCAAGCCGTGCTTAGCGATGCCAATTACACCGAACAAATAGCGGTAACAGTTGATCTTCCTGAAAACTATCTCGCTGAATTAAAAAACTATTTAAACCAGTATCCAGCCATTCGATATCAGTTGGCTGAACCAGAAATGCAGCCTTTTGGTTGAACTGCCGCTGCGCTACAGCAAGTCGCCACCTGTCATCGTGGCAGACTCATGCTCAGATCTATCACAGAACTTGCAGTTTAAAGTCTGCCCTAACGTCTCGGCACGTCCCGCTGCCGTCACTACCCAAGGACGATTACGCCAAGGCGGCTGATGGCGCACATGTTGGCGATGCCCACAGGCCAAACACGCGACCCAATCGCCCCATTCATCTTGTACAAAATCAATCATCGGTTGCTGCATTTTGATTTAATCTCCGCTATGACATCTAGGGTCTATCCTGTGAGTACCGTTTTTAGCACCAAAAATCAATCTTTTTTCAAAAAAAGCCCAAATTGACATTGACTATTGTCAACATGAACCAGTAGTCTCAAGCTATGTTCGATGGCTATAAATAGGATGAGTGAGCAATGAAACAACAACACGTTGACGTATTAATCATTGGTGCGGGAATTTCTGGCATTGGCATGGCTTGTCATTTGCGCCGTGACTGCCCCAGCAAGCGTTTTGCTATTTTAGAGCGGCGGCAAGCTATTGGCGGTACTTGGGATTTGTTCCGTTACCCGGGTATCCGCTCTGACTCTGATATGTCAACGTTTGGTTTTAATTTCCGCCCATGGACAGAGTCAAACGTCCTTGCCGATGGCCCTGCGATTCGCCAATATGTGCAAGATACCGCACAACAATACGGTGTGACACAGCATATTAATTTTGGTCGTAAAGTGGTGCATAGCTCGTGGTCATCCGCAGACAAGCTATGGACAGTCGCCGTGGTCAATGAAGCAACGGGCAATACGGAGCGTTGGACCGCTAACTTTTTAATCGGTTGCACCGGCTACTACAATTATGACAAGGGCTACAAACCAGAATTCCCGAACGAATCTGCCTTTAAGGGTCAAGTGATTCACCCGCAACACTGGCCAGAAAAACTGGATTATAGCGGCAAAAAAGTGGTGATTATCGGCAGTGGAGCCACTGCGATTACCTTAGTACCAGCGATGAGCAATACCGCAGCCCACGTCACCATGTTGCAACGCTCACCCACGTATATCGCGACCGTCCCATCAGTCGATGTTTTATATGAGCGCATGAAAAAAGTCCTACCCGCCGCCATCGCCTATCGCCTGACCCGTAATCGCAATATTAATCTACAGAAGTTTGTCTTTGCGCTATCACGGAAAAAGCCCGAGTTGGTCAAACGTTTATTACTAGCCAGTGTACAACGCCAAATCGGTAAAACCATTGACATGAAGCACTTTACACCCAGCTACAATCCATGGGATCAACGCCTGTGCGCGGTTCCAAATGGGGATTTATTTAAGGTACTGCGTAAGGGCAAAGCCTCGATTGTGACCGATGAGATTCAGCAGTTTACTGCCACGGGTATTCAGCTCAAATCTGGTGAACATCTTGACGCAGATATTATCGTCAGTGCCACTGGCCTCAATGTGCAAATGCTGGGCAACTCGACCATTGATATCGATGGCAAGCCGCTCGAAATCAGCAAGCACATCACCTATAACAGCATCCTGCTCGAAGGTCTGCCCAATGCCGCGATTATTTTTGGCTATACCAATGCATCATGGACACTAAAGGTCGATATTGCGGGTCAATACATCTGCCGTTTGTTCAATCATATGGACAAAAAAGGCTATGACATGGTGGTCGCCACCGACACGGAAGGCTGTGCAACGGAAGACACGGTACTCGGTGGACTGTCATCCGGCTATATACGTCGGGCGGTAGAAAACCTGCCTAAACAAGGCAGTAAAGGTCCTTGGCAGGTCTTTAATAACTATACTGTGGATCGTTCACTGCTGCGCAAAGCCAGCTTTGATGATGCGTTTCTACAGTTTTCTGGCCAAAAGTCCAAGAAGAAAAAACTGCTTGGGATGTTTGGTTAATGCGTTAAAGCATTAATCCGTGACGCTATAAATCGCAGGGGAATGCGTCGTTCCTCTGCTTTTCTTACTTATTTTTAAGATGTTTTTTCGACTAACTGACTAAAATCCTCTGCATGTTGTACCAATAACTGCCGAATATGCTGTTGATGTACGAAGGCTAAATTCATCTCGGCGGCTTGCTGTAGATCTACCCATTTTGCACTTAACGTTTCTCTCGGGTCTTCAGACTGTACCGACAACGCCGGATAATCCGCGCTCGACCACGCAAACAACACTGCATAATGAAAGGCTAGGTTTTGTTTTTGGTCAGTAGGCGCGTCGTTAATCCGCCAAGGCTGTGGGTCGGCGATCACTGCGCTGGCACACTGCAAAACCGCCGGAAGCCACAAGCCGGTTTCTTCGTACACCTCGCGCTGCATCGCCTGATACAAGGTTTCATCCCAATCCAAATAGCCCGCTGGCAACGCCCAATACCCCGCAAACTCCTGATCTTGCAAGCCGCGCTGCATCAATAAAATCGACCATGTCTGCTGCTGCGTATCATATAGACAGATCTCGGCTACCACGGCATTGGCACGCGCATGATGCAGCATGCGACCGTCTTGAGTCTGGATTCTAGGGTTGGGTCGGTTGTGAAATTGTGGCTGTATCGACATGAAAGCGACTCTTTTGAACAGTTCGGGCAGAGTCAGCATTGGAGTGGAAAATGCGATATTTTGCAAATAAAAACCCCCACGTTTTCACGCAGGGGTTTGTTTGTAGCAAGTGCAAGTGGGCAAAATTTACATCATGCCGCCCATACCACCCATGCCACCCATATCTGGTGTCGATGATTTGTCATCAGCGATGTCAGTGATCATGCACTCAGTGGTCAGCATGAGACCCGCGACTGATGCCGCGTTTTCGAGGGCTGAACGAGTCACTTTAGCTGGGTCAAGAATCCCCATTTCCA
>JBBKWW010000120.1:0-5451 GCA_037969155.1 Moraxellaceae bacterium | reverse complement strand
ACAACTGACTGCCGTGCTAGAGCAAGCTGATACGCACGCGGCTGATACCAATAAGATCTGGATTTCGCGGTTTTCAGCACAGCAGCTGCTCGATATGGCCACACAGCTTGAGCAACGCTTGGCCGATACAGATCTGAATAGCCTACCGCTATACGGGATTCCGTTTGCGGTGAAGGACAATATCGATCTGCTGGGACTGCCAACCACGGCGGGTTGTGCTGATTTTGCTTATCAGCCCACCGAGTCGGCGATGGTGGTGCAACGTTTGATCGACGCGGGTGCAATACCGATTGGTAAAACCAACTTAGATCAGTTTGCCACTGGCTTAAACGGCACCCGCTCGCCGTATGGCATTGCCCGTAACAGCGTCAATCCTGCGTACATCGCGGGTGGTTCCAGCTCAGGTTCGGCGTTGGCAGTGGCACTCGGTCAGGTCAGTTTTAGTTTGGGCACCGATACGGCCGGTTCGGGTCGAGTGCCTGCCGCGTTCAATGGTTTGGTCGGGTTAAAGCCATCTTGTGGCTTACTCTCGACCCGTGGGGTAGTGCCCGCCTGCCGCAGTCTGGACTGCGTGTCGATTTTTAGCCTAGACAGTGCCGATGCGGCGACCGTGCTGGCAGTGGCTGCGGGATACGATGCGGCCGATCCGTATAGCCGCGACCGCGCACCCGCTGCGCTGCAAACGGTGCAACGGATTGGCATTCCAGCCGCAGATCAGTTGCAGTTTTTTGGCGATGCTGAATATGCCGCCTGTTTTGACAAGCAGTGTGAACGGTTACTCAGCCAAGGTTATCAGTTGGTTGAGATTGATTTTTCGCCGTTTTTGGCGGCGGCCAAGCTGCTGTATTCCGGCGCGTGGGTGGCGGAACGCTATCACGCGCTACAGCCGCTGCTACAGCGCTCACCTGAATCAGTATTGCCGGTGATCCGGCAAATCGTCGAACCTGCCGCACATTTAAGTGCGGTGCAGACCTTTGATGGATTTTATCAACTCGCCGCCTATAAACGCCAAGCAGATCAGGTGTTAAGCACGATTGATCTGATCATGACCCCGACTGCTGGGCGGATTTTTCGGGTCGATGAGATGCTGGCCGATCCGATTGCGCTCAACAATCAACTGGGCTACTACACCAACTTTATGAATCTACTCGACTACGCTGCACTGGCGATCCCGAGTGGGACACGCGCCGATGGTCTGCCATTTGGCGTGACTGTTTTTGCAGATGCTGGGCATGACCATAACTTACTGGCCTTTGCTCAACGGCTTGAAGCAAAAGCTGAATCCAAAACCAAATCCAAGACAGGGATGACCCAATGACCAGTACAAACACTCAAACAGCAGCCGCAACCTTTGACGTGGTGGTGTGTGGCGCACATTTATCAGGCATGGCGTTAAACCCTCAATTGGTGACGCGTGGCGGCACACTGATCATGGCGACCCAATCCGCGCCGTGCTATCAGCTCTGGTTGATCGCCGATGCACCGCCGTTAAAACGCCCTGCAATGGTGCGAGTGGCGCACGGTGGTGTGGCGATTCCAGTCGAAATTTGGCGCTTATCAGCGCAGGGCTTTGCCGAATTTGTGCAGTTGATTCCTGCACCGTTGGGGATTGGAAAGGTGCTACTGGCGGATGGGCAGCGCTATTGTGGGTTTATTGCCGAACCGATTGCGCTGGAGGGCGCGACTGACATTAGTGATTTTGGCGGTTGGCGGGCGTATATCCAGAGCTTAAGCTTATGATTTACTATAAATTTGCTGCGGCAGGTCTGACATTGGAACATTAATACTAGGTTTTATGCCTGCGGCTGGCCTCACTTTTGACAGGCCAAAAGCAAGCAAAAGCCTTTGTGCTTGGAGAACGCGCCATCCATGGCTCAAACAGCTCCAAGCACGCTGCCCCTGTATGAACATCAGGTATTTGACTTTACTCTCAGCACGATCACCCTATCCAAAACCTGGCGTACATTTTGCACGCTATTTAGTATTACTGATTTTGATTTTCGTAATAACCACCGTCATATCGGAGCGCTTTGATGATCGTATCCACCTTGAATTCCCCATTGTTTTCCATCAAGCCACTGGCGATTCTACTACTGGCGATGGCCAGTCTGGTTGGCTGTAGCAAAGCCCCAGAATCTAGCAGTACCGACGCTGCCGCAAATGGCGCAGCACCTGCAACTAGCGAAAAGCCACTGATGATTGGCTACAGTGACTGGCCAGGTTGGGTCGCTTGGCAAGTCGCCATCGACAAAGGCTGGCTTAAAGAAGCCGGTGTCGAGGTCAAGTTTGAATGGTTCGACTACGCCGCCTCGCTCGATGCCTTTAAAGGCGGCCAACTCGATGCGGTACTCGCCACCAATGGCGACAACCTGGTCAACAGCGCCAGTGGTAGCCGCGGCATCATGATCATGATGACTGATTATTCCAATGGCAATGACATGATCATCGGCACGCCAAGCATCAAGACTTTGGCCGATTTAAAAGGCAAAACCGTCGCAGTTGAACAAGGCTTGGTTGAGCATCTGATGCTGTCACATGCCCTGAAAAAAGCCGGCCTGTCGATCAACGATGTCAAACTGCAAAATGCCCCAACCAATGAAATGCCACAAATACTCGCCTCGAACAGTGTCGCCGCCATCGGTGCATGGCAACCCGTGGCAGGGCAAACCCTCAAAGCGGTCACCGGTTCAAAACCGCTATATACCTCGGCCGATGAGCCGGGTTTGATCTATGACGTGTTGGCAGTATCGCCGACCAGTTTGGGGCAGCGTCGCGCCGATTGGATCAAAGTGGTGCAGGTGTGGGACAAAGTGGTCAGCTATATCAATGATCCCGCCACACAGCCTGATGCCCTCAAAATCATGGCCGCCCGTGCTGGGGTCACCCCTGAAGAATACGCGGCGTTTTTGGGTGGCACACGCCTGATGACGCTGGCCGAAAACCAAGCGGCGATGGACAAAAACGACAGCTTGCAGTCGCTGTATGGCTCAAGCTACTACGTTAATCAGTTTAACGTCAGCAATCAGGTGTACGGTGAACTGATCGATGTTGATAGTCTGATCGACCCGAAACTAGTCGCTGGTCAATAAACGGTAGGAGTTGATCGGATGGCTGGTGTTGCTCGTATCTTGACCCGCAAACAGTCGCTCGGCTTGGGCATAGCGTCGTTTTTGCTGCCGATTCTGATTTGGTGTGCAGTCAGTTATTTACCGTTTGTGTGGCATCCACAGGTGATGATCACCGATGCGGGCGACGTCAGTTATTTTCAGGTCGATAGCCGCACCGAGCGGGCGACTTTCGATACCGAAGTCACCAACATGCAACAGGCAGGTTTGGCTGCGCCACAAGGTGAACCGATCAATCCGGTGTATTTGCCTGCACCGCATGAGGTGGCGACCGCATTTTTCACCTCGTTTACCACACCTCCACTGCAAAAAGATGCGCCGTGGCTGCATGAAAGCCTATTGCACAGCGTCAAACTGGTGTTTTGGTCATTCTTTTTGGCTTCGCTGATCGGCGTACCGCTCGGCGTGTTGTGTGGCAGTTCGGTGATTGTGTCGCGGCTGACTGAGCCGTTTGTCGAGTTTTTTCGCTACTTACCGGCACCTGCCTTTGGCGCGTTGGCGGTAGCCGTGCTGGGCATTTATGACGCCCCAAAAGTCGCAATTATCGTGATCGGTACGCTATTTCAGCAGATTTTGATCATTGCCAATACCACCCGCAAGATCGATTTAAGCCTACTTGAAGCCGCTGCGACCCTCGGCGCGAACCGTTGGCAGCGCCTCAAAAACGTAATTATTCCAGCGATTTTGCCCGATGTGTATCGTGATCAGCGCATCTTGCTCGGTTGGGCGTGGACGTATTTGATTGTAGCGGAACTGGTCGGCGCAAGCTCTGGCATTACGTGGTTTATCACCCAGCAAGCGCGTTATCAAAACTTTGACCAAGTGTATGCAGCGATTTTGATGATTGGTTTGATTGGTCTGATCACCGATGTACTACTGGCCAAACTCGGTAAACGCCTGTTTCGCTGGAATGCAGGACACAGCAAATGAAAGAATCCATTCGCACCGCGCTACAGGCCGCCCAAGCCGAACCTGACATGCAACAGCGTTTTGAGCAGTTACGGCAACGGCCAAGCCTCTTGGAAACCAAAGGCTTACATAAGTATTTTCAAACCAATAACGGCGCACTACTCGCGCTGAAAGACATCAACATCAGTGTCAAGCGGCGTGAACTGGTCTGTGTGATTGGTGCGTCTGGTTGTGGCAAGTCTACATTAAGTCGGATTATCGCCGGCTTAGAGCCGTATGATTCGGGTCAGGTGTTGCTCGACGGCCAACCGGTGACTGATGTCGGTGCAGATCGCGGCATGGTGTTTCAGGGCTATACGCTGTTTCCGTGGCGCACGGTCAAACAAAACGTGATGTTTGGCCCGCAGATGCGCGGTCAAAACACTATCGAGGCTGAACGCGCTGCCCTACAGTGGTTGGAATTGATCGGGCTACAAAAGTTTGCTGATCATTATCCGCATCAGTTGTCCGGTGGCATGAAGCAACGGGTGGCGATTGCCCGCGCCTTGGTCAATGAACCGCGCATGCTGTTGATGGATGAGCCTTTCGGGGCGCTCGACCCGCATACCCGGCAAAAAATGCAGCAACACTTGCTGGAAATCTGGCGCAACATCGATATCACCATTGTGTTTGTCACCCATGATATGGATGAGGCGATTTTGCTCGCGGATCGGATTATTGTATTAAAACCGCACCCCGGTCAGTTGCAAGAAATCATCGACGTGCCACTGCCGAGACCGCGCCATCCTGAGATGCTGAGCGAGCCGACCTTTCGGGTGATTAAAGACTATCTGAATGCCTTAATTCATGGCGATGAGGAGTCACACGAGGTCGATCCTGATCTGGAGCTGATTCCACAGATTCCGCGTATGACCCGCATCGATGACAATGTGGAATGACCCTGTACATGATCATGTTGAATCACCATGTCTGATAATCGTATTCCACCAAAGCGCCATGCACCGAGTGTGCTGAGTCGCACCAGTTTGTCCTTGCCGCAGGATTTGTTACAGGCGCTGGATGTGATGGTGGCGCAGCGCGGTTTTGAGAGCCGTTCGCAGGCGATCACTGAGATGATTCACCAGCAGATTACCGTGCATCAGCAGCAGCTTGGGCAGGAGGTGATGGTGGGGACGATTACCCTGCTCTATGATCGTTCGACGCCGCATTTACAGCGTGAGTTGGCGGATTTGCAGTATCAGCATTTGGCGGAGGTGATTAGTTCGTTGCATGTGCAGTTGGCAGGGAATCAGGTGATGGAGGTGGTGCTGGTGCAGGGCGTAGCGGCGACGTTGCAGCAGATTGCCGATCAGTTAATCACGTTAAAAGGTGTGGTGACGGGGCGCTTACAGTTGCTGACGGCGGTGATGCCGCCAGT
>JBBKWW010000119.1:0-11376 GCA_037969155.1 Moraxellaceae bacterium | reverse complement strand
GCCGATACAGCATTGCGTCTGGCTCAGTACTTTGGTGGTGATGCGCAAAGCTGGCTTAATTTACAGAGTCAATATGACTTAAAACTCGCCGAGCAAGCGGCTGGCCTAGAGATTCAGACTCATATTCATCCGTTGCTGGCCTAGCGTGTGCTGGTTGGTGGATGTTGTATAAGAGATGGTCACAAAACACCGTTGTCAGAGTTGTAATGTTCAGCTAATCAACGTCAGTCGCGGGAGTGGCTGACGTTGTTAGGTGTCTCGACTGCTGAAAATAAATGACAGATCTAGGCCATCAGGCGTTCTAAAAACTATCGAAGGATCAAAGGTTTCTAACCTTGGTTTAAATACACTGATATTGAGTAGCGTTACATCATTCTTTTGGATTACGAAGTTAATGCTGTTATTTTCAGTACAAAAAGCAACACCTAACAACATAGTTTCACCGTTCGGTAGACTCAGTGGCTCTGCCAAAAGTCCAAAACTATCATCGCCCTGAATTTCTTCTGTTGGGTATAGGTCTTTATATGGGATCAGTGGGAAAGCCCTGATACGTTCCCATTTTTGACTCTCTTCGTTGCCATACGACGCATATAGGTAAATCATTTTATCCTCGATAACGCCATAAATTGGTGGGTTCTTGTTGAAGTTGAATTGTACTTGCAAATATTGAAATACACCAAAGATTGCATAAATAATAGTCGTTTTTTTATTCCCAGTCTGGCTTGAAGCCGTACTCAATCGATTTAAGCTGAATTTTTTCAAAATTTTCTAGGATTGTCTTTATATCGGATATGCAATATGTTTTATCAAAGCAGCCACCATGCCCCTGTATTGATACAACTACTTCATCACAGTTTGTGCCAAATAAAGCGATTCTATTGAGCTGCTTTTCAGTGTGATACGTATAAATCACATCATCATCTTGCATTTTTGCTGCAATTTCGACTATTTCCGCAACAAACAAAACCACAGACTCTTCACTCGGCTTATGTCCCAAGCTTTTTATTAGCCAATGAACGTCGAGCTTCATGTCAGAGCTAACCCCCGTCACACATAAGAACAATACCAACAGTTCATAAACCTAGGCAAAAAGCCAGCATCCACTGCCAATCCAGCTCTCATGCAACCTGCCCCGAGTAAACACCGAAACAGCACACCAGACAAGACAACACGCAAAAAACTTTTGTTTTGCTGAAGGAAATTGGTCAAAATGCAGCGGATTGAAACGAGGCGAAACACTGATGCGAATCGAATTTACCAAAATGCACGGGCTGGGCAATGACTTTATGGTGATTGATCTGGTCACCCAGCGCATGCACCTGACCTCCGAGCTGATTCGGCGGCTGTCAGATCGGCAGTTTGGGGTGGGTTTTGATCAGATGTTGGTGGTTGAGCCACCTGATCAACCGGATGTGGATTTTCGCTATCGAATTTTTAATGCCGATGGCTCAGAGGTCGAGCAGTGTGGCAATGGCGTGCGCTGTTTTGCGCGGTTCGTGCATGAGCGTCGTTTGACCAAAAAAACCAAAATCCGTGTGTCCACTCAGAGTGGTATTGTTGAGCCAGAGCTCCATGCAAATGGTTGGGTGCAGGTCAATATGGGCTATCCACGCACTGAGCCCGCTGAAATTCCTTTTTTGGCCGATCATGCCGCGCCGACTTATACCGTTGAAGCGCTCGATCAATTGGTTGAGCTGGATGTGGTGAATATGGGTAACCCACATGCGGTACTGTTGGTGCGGGATATTGATGCTGCACCTGTGACGACACTGGGTGCGGCGTTAGAGTCACACCCACAGTTTCCTCAGCGGGTTAATGTCGGCTTTATGCAGGTCTTGAATCGTCGTGAGATCAAGTTACGGGTGTTCGAACGTGGCACAGGTGAAACGTTGGCTTGTGGCACGGGAGCCTGCGCTGCGGTGGTGAGTGGCGTTCGTCGTGGCTTGCTCGATGCAGGGCAAGACGTGCGTGTGCATTTGCATGGTGGTGATTTATTGATCCGCTGGCAGTCCGGAGCTGTGGTCTGGATGACGGGGCCCACTGCAAGTGTTTATGAGGGATTTGTCCATCCAACTGATGTGTTTGCGCGTGATTGATCTTTGGGTCACCGTATGTGCAATGTTGAAATCGCTATGTTTATCAGCTTAGCCGTAAGATTCTGTCGTTTGGGGCAGGGATGCCAGACGGCAATTCGCATGCTTGCGGGGTGGGGGTACTGCTCATTGTCATGGGGTGCTAGAATTGCTAGAGTGGACAAGTTGTGTATTACCCCCTGAGCGAGTACGCTGACACAACAGTAAAAAGCATTTTCCCCATTGTAAATCGTGCATTTTTGCAGTCCGAAAGGTAGGTTTACATTGGCATCAGCAACAGAGATGAGGCGCATTGCCCCGCAACATCTGTTTCGCGGTACGACATTGCCGTCTAGCTGTAGGAATCCCCCTTGCGAAGTTTACGGGATATATCCCTCATTCTCAGGTCGGGGAGGATGTCAAAAATAGTCATTATGGGTTGGTGCAGATCGTGATTTGTGCTGACCGATCAAATCAGTCTGGCAGTTGCTGATGAGTGTTCGCTGTCATTGTGTTGGCCACTGTAGACGAATCGTTTCTCGAAGGTCGATGCAAATCATGAGTCTATTGTTATGCTAGTCGCCCCCCTTGCTGAAGATGAAGCCGCACGACTCGCTGCGTTGCAGCAGTATGCTGTGTATGGCACAGAGCCAGAGGCATGTTATGACGATATCGTGCAGATGGCCTCTGCGATCTGTGGGACTCCCATTGCGCTGATTAGCTTAATCGGTGAGTCAGACTTATGGTTTAAGGCACGACATGGTTTCCCATCCTCGACTGGATGTCGCGCTGAGTCGATCTGTGGTCATGCGATTGTCCAGCCTGATGAGTTATTGTTGATTGAAGATACGCTATTAGATCCGCGTTTTTCGAATAATCCAACTGTGCAAGCAGGCGGGATTCGGTTTTATGCGGCAGCGCCGTTGACCACGGATGATGGTCATGTGATTGGCACGCTATGCACTATTCACCAGCAGCCGATGCAGCTCAATGAATCGCAGCAGCACGCCTTGTTGGCACTGGCGCGGCAGGTGATGAGTAATCTGGAATTGGCACGAAGCAATCAAAAATTATCCGAGCAAATGCAATTACTGACTCAGCAATCCGATGAGTTGCGCCAGTTGAATCAAAGCAAAGACCGTTTCTTTTCGATCATTGCACATGACTTAAAAGCGCCATTTCAGGGGATTTTAGGCTTTTCAGAGTTGCTAGATACCGATCTGGACGACATGAGTCAGGCTGAAGTTCGCAACATTGCCAGCTATTTACACGACACGGCATCCAGTGCCTATAAGTTGCTCGAAAACCTATTGAATTGGGCGATGGTCGAAAGTGGTCGCATGACTTTTCATCCGAAAAATCAGTATCTGGAAACGATTTTTGATTTGGTCGAAGGTAGCCTATCAGGTGCGGCACGCCATAAATCGTTACAGCTACAGTTTATTTGTCCGACCGATTTACAGGTTTATGCTGATGAAAACATGCTGCGTTCGATCATCCGTAATCTGGTCTCGAATGCCATAAAATTTACGCCGGAAGGTGGTCAGATCCTCGTGGATGCTGTTGCGGATCTCGATGGGATTCAGATACGGGTGCGTGATACCGGTGTCGGTATGTTGCCAGAGCAACTGCAAGCGTTAATCGTTGCGATGAATGTCATGCAGCAGCCGAACGGTAGTCCCGCAGCACAATCGAGTAGTACCACGGGCACACGTGGTGAGACTGGCACGGGGCTAGGATTGGCGCTGTGCCAGCAGTTTGCCAAATGCCACGGCAGTTCAATTCAGATTGAATCAACACCAAAACAGGGCAGCTTGTTTTATTTCAAACTGCCCGTACAAGTGGCACAATCCAGCGCAAAAAGCGCCGAAATGGCCTGATCTTGTGCTGAACCCCTTGCACTTCACTGACTTGTCACCATAATAGTGACAGGGCCTGCGGCCACCTGTTCTCCTAATTAAGAGTTGTCACCCATGCTAGCAAGTCTGGTCGGAAGTATTTTCGGCACCAAAAATGAACGCGAATTGAAACGGATGCGCAAGAGCGTCGATGCTGTCAATGCTTTCGAGCCGACCATCTCAGCCTTGTCTGATGCTGACTTAAAAGCCAAAACGGCTGAATTTCGACAGCGTTATCAGGCGGGTGAGTCGCTAGATAAATTGTTGCCTGAGGCATTTGCGGTGTGTCGAGAGGCGGGTAGTCGTGTGTTGAGCATGCGGCATTACGATGTGCAGTTGATCGGTGGGATGACCCTGCACGAGGGTCGGATTGCCGAAATGCGTACCGGCGAGGGTAAAACCTTGATGGGAACACTGGCCTGTTATCTGAATGCCATTGGTTCGGCTGGCGTGCATGTGATCACGGTCAATGACTACTTGGCTGCGCGTGATGCGGAGCTGAACCGGCCATTATTTGAGTTTTTGGGGCTGACCGTTGGGGTGATTTACTCAATGCAGCCGCCGCACGAAAAGCATTTGGCGTATCAAGCCGACATTACTTATGGCACTAATAACGAATTTGGCTTCGATTACCTGCGTGACAATATGGTATTCGCGTTGGATGAAAAAAAGCAGCGTGGCCTGAATTTTGCCATTATTGATGAAGTGGATTCGATTCTGATCGATGAAGCGCGTACACCACTGATTATTTCCGGTCAATCTGAAGATTCTTCACGCCTGTATGCGATGATTAATGAAGTTGCACCGCTGCTAAAACGCCAAAAAGAAGAAGATGTTGCTGATGGTGGGCATTTTTGGGTCGATGAAAAGCAGCGCTCGATTGAGATTAACGAAGACGGTTATGAGTTTATTGAGCAGCAGTTGGTGCAGATCGAACTGTTGGGCGAAGGCGAGAGTTTGTACTCACCCAGTCGCTTAAACCTACTGCATCATGTCACTGCGGCGATTCGGGCGCATCATTTGTTCCATCGCGATGTGCATTATATTGTGGATGGTGAAGAGATCGTCATCGTCGATGAGCATACCGGTCGTACCATGCCAGGACGTCGTTGGTCAGAGGGTTTACACCAGTCGGTAGAAGCCAAAGAGGGCGTGCGGATTCAAAATGAAAACCAAACGCTAGCCACCACGACCTTCCAGAATTATTTCCGTCTGTACAATAAGCTTGCTGGTATGACCGGTACTGCCGATACCGAAGCATCTGAGTTTAGCCAGATTTATAGTCTGGATGTGGTGGTCATTCCGACGCATAAGCCGATGGTTCGAATCGATCAAAACGATTTGATTTTCTTGAGTAAAGAGCATAAGTACAATGCAATTATTCAAGAGATTATCGAAATCAACAAAAAAAATGCACCCGTGTTGGTGGGTACAGCAACTATTGAATCCAGTGAGTATTTATCCAAGCTATTGACAGAAGCAGGTGTTCCACACGAAGTCTTGAATGCGAAGCAACATGCGCGTGAAGCGGATATTATTGCGCAAGCAGGTAGCTTAGGTGCAGTCACCATCGCCACCAACATGGCGGGTCGCGGCACTGATATTCTGCTCGGTGGTAACTGGCGGGTCAAGCTTGAGCATATCGCGAATGCCACTGAAGCTGACGCGAAGCGTTTAGAGGCCGAGTGGAAAGACAGTCATGCTGCGGTATTGGCGGCTGGCGGCTTGCATATTGTCGGTACAGAGCGCCACGAATCACGCCGGATTGATAACCAGTTGCGCGGTCGTGCTGGTCGTCAAGGTGATCCGGGTAATTCGCGTTTTTATCTGTCGCTTGAAGACGATTTGATGCGGATTTTTGCCGGTGATCGTGTCGTCAATATGATGCGTGCGATGGGTTTAAAAGAAAATGAAGCGATTGAGCATAAAATGGTCAGCCGCTCCATTGAAAATGCGCAGCGCAAAGTTGAGTCACGTAACTTTGATATTCGTAAAAACTTGCTGAAATATGATGACGTTGCTAATGAGCAGCGTAAAATCATCTATGCACAGCGTGACGATGTCCTAAAAGAGGCCAGCTTGCAGGATGGCATCGAAAGCATGTATGACGATGTGCTGAATGTGATGATCAGCGAGTATATTCCTGTCGGCAGTATTGATGATCAATGGAACATCGAAGGCTTAGAGCATGCACTAGACCAAGACTTCATGCTGAGCCTGCCGATTGCCCAGTGGCTTAAAGAAGATCGTCGCCTTGATGAAGAGTTGTTGCGGCAGAAGATAGTTGATGCTGCAAGGGATCGTTATCGTGATCGTCGTGCGCAGATGGGTGATGAAAGTGCGCGTATGCTAGAGCGGCATTTTATGCTGCAATCACTGGATCGCTACTGGAAAGAGCATCTTGCTGCGATGGATCATTTACGCCAAGGGATTCATTTGCGCGGTTATGCGCAAAAAAATCCTGAGCAAGAGTACAAGCGTGAAGCCTTTATCTTGTTCCAAGGCTTACTGTCTAGTATCAAATCTGAAGTGGTACAAGATCTATCGCGGGTGCATGTGCCGACCGCAGAAGAGTTGGCCGCGATGGAAGCACAGCAGAAACAAGAAGCACAAAGCACGAATTTGCATTTTCAGCATAGTGAAGTGGATGGAATCACGGGTGAAACGCATAATGATCCAGCGCTTGGTCAGTTAAATCGTGCGGGTGTCACGCTGTCTGGTGGGCGTAAAGCTGGTGCGGCAGGTCAGAGCGTCGAAGACAATCCGTATGCAGCCATGAATCTGAGTCGTAATGCGCCGTGTCCTTGCGGTTCAGGCAAAAAATACAAACAGTGTCACGGTAAAGCCGTTTAATCGACGGCTGCGTGTCATGGATGTGAGGCGTTGTCGTAATGGCAGCGCCTTTTGATTTTGAGTCATGCTCAACAGCATTGACGACGAGGAGTCACGATTTTGAGTATATTATCTTTATGTAGCTGGGTATTGCTGGCCAGCAGTCTCTGTGGACTTATTGCCTGTAGTAAGCCAAGTGAGTCAGAGCCAGTCGACGCTAGTCAAGCTGCACCTACAGCAGTGATTGAAGCCGGTACGGTACAGATCAGTTCATTATTTCCCGTACAAGCCTACGACTGCTTGCCTGCACAAAAAATCACTGCAACTTATGATCAACAAAATCCAGTTGAGCCGCAAGCCATGCTAGAGATCAACGGCATGATTCATGTGTTGTATGCGGCATCTAAAACGGATTCCGTGTATCGTACCGATAGTGGCATGACCGACGGTGAGGGCATGGTATGGCAGGTGCAGGCCGATGGCGCGACCTTATCGAGTGTGCCACTGACAGAAAGTAGCAATACGCCTGAAAAAATTCTGTATCGTTGTACGCATCTTCAAACTGAGTGAAGTGAGAATCATCATGAGCGTACGCTTGCTCGGCACGACGCTGATTTTTGGTTTTATGTTAAGCGCGTGCAGTCAGCCGGATCAACACTCTCCAGCTACATCGGTGGCCGAAGTAGCGGTGAGTCGTCCAGTTGCGGATGCGATACCTGTTGCCGTCACACAATCCAACACCGTGCACTATGCCTGTAGACCGAGCCAAGACATCACAGTGACTTACAGCGCACAAGATGCGACACAGCCCAAAGCGACTGTAGTGATTGACGATATTGCATATGAAATGTACGCCGTGGTTGCAGCATCCGGCGCACGCTATGCTACCGAGCAAGGCATTCATCCTGAGCAGGGCATGCAGTGGCATACCAAAGGTGATGGTGCCATGCTGATGAGTATGGCCTTGGATCACACCGTGAGCCCTGAGGATGAGCATATGTTGTTTAGCTGCACCGAAAAAGTGACGCTTGAACCGATTGAGGGTTAAGTCGCCTTGCGTTCGATGACTGTGCCCGCGATGTATCCCATCACCACAGGCGATTTTGCGTATGAGATCAGCCTGTTTTTATTCGTGCTTTTTTGGCACACTAGTCCGTATTTACGTTACTCCCCATAAGGATGCCGATCATGGCCGTTGGTGATCTCTCATTGCCCAAGATGTTTCCGATTCACGGAATTAAAATTGGGATTACTGAAAGCTATATTCGCTACAAAAACCGCCGTGATCTGGTGGTGTTTGAATTGGCTGAAGGTTCAACCGTGGCGACAGTGTTGACCCAAAATGCTTTTTGTGCCGCGCCTGTACAAGTGGTTAAGCAGCATATGGCTGTCGCTCAACCGCGTTATTTGCTGATTAATACTGGCAATGCCAATGCCGCTACTGGTCAGCTGGGTTTGCAAAATGCACAATTAAGCTGCACCACACTGGCTGAATTGACGGGTGTTAGCACGAGCCAAATCCTGCCATTCTCAACCGGTGTTATCGGTGAACAGTTACCGATTGAGCGGTTGCTTGCAGGGTTGCCCAATGCACTGGCTGCTTTAGACGCTGATTGTTGGGTTGCTGCTGCCCATGGCATTATGACCACTGACACGTTGCCCAAAGGCGCGAGCGAGCAGTTTGAACTAGACGGTGTGACTTATCATGTGACTGGTATCAGCAAAGGCGCAGGGATGATTCGCCCGAATATGGCGACCATGCTGGGTTATGTGGCGACTGATTTAGCGATTGATACTGTGCTGTTACAGCAGATGTTGACGGAGTTGACGGAGCAATCGTTTAATCGTATTACGATTGATGGCGATACCTCAACCAATGATGCCTGTGTTTTGGTAGCGACCGGTCAGGCGGGTGGTGCAGTCTTGCAATCACGCGCTGACCCACGCTTTACTGAGGTCATGCAGGTGCTGGGTCGGGTATTTATCCGTTTAGCACAGTTGATCGTGCGTGATGGTGAAGGCGCGACTAAGTTTATGACCGTGCGAGTCGAAGGTGGCGCAACCACACAAGAGTGCTGTGATGTGGCCTATAGTGTGGCGCACTCCCCCTTGATCAAAACCGCATTTTTTGCCTCCGATCCAAACTGGGGGCGAATTGTGATGGCGATTGGCAAGGCGGGTATCGGTCAGTTGGATCAATCCAAGGTGCAGGTGTTTTTAGACGACGTACAGATCTGCCGTGATGGTGGTGCTGCCGCAGACTATACCGAAGCACAAGGCGCCGCAGTGATGCAGCAAAGCGAAATCACCATTCGGATTGCACTGGGTCGTGGTGACGCGGTAGATACGGTATGGACGTGTGATTTTTCCTATGAATATGTAAAAATCAACGCGGATTATCGCTCTTAATCGACACCGAAGCGCTGGCCAAGCAGATTTTTGCTTGGCGAGTGTTTGTACAAATGCTACCGAATAACGACAGGTATTTTACTCAATTTTTGTTTAAATCAAGGCTCAGAACATAATTGTGGAGTAATCCTAGATGGCAGAAGTGCGCCAAACCCCGACAGTCGTCCCGCAAGTGACGTTCCAAACCCGTGTTCGTGATGAGCGTATCGAGGGCGATAACCCGTTTCGCTGGCAAGAACTCACCACCGACGAGATTTTTGCGGGTAAAAAAGTGATTATTGTTGCATTGCCGGGTGCATTTACGCCGACGTGCTCTAGCACCCATTTGCCAGGCTATGAGCAGCACTATGCTGAGCTGCAACAGCAGGGTGTCGATGCCGTGTATTGCTTATCGGTGAATGATGCCTTTGTCATGTATCAATGGGGCGTCAAGCTTGGCGTAAAGAATGTCAAAATGCTGCCTGATGGCAATGCTGATTTTACACGCGGTATGAATCTATTGGTCAAAAAGCATAATCTTGGCTTTGGTGATCGTTCGTGGCGTTATTCCATGCTGGTTGAAGACGGTAAGGTTGTGAAGATCTTCCTTGAGCCAGAACTGTCTGATAACTGCCCAACCGATCCATTTGAAGTGTCGGATGCGGACACTATGCTGGAATTTTTGCGTAATACCGGCGCATAACCTACGAGCGAGCGCATCTGAAATATGCTGCGTCTGTAAAAACACGCCGCTGTGATGGATTGTCGCAGCGGCGTTTTGTTGGATAAAATACGTTACCATAACGTATCCTTTACAGCCGCTGGCTGCCACGTTATTTGAGTGTGAGACTGACCGATGACTGCTGAACATAATTTGATCGCCAACCAAGCCCAAACCGTGGTGCGTGAGCATCTGGATCGTCTGGGACAAGCCGTCGAAATCGTGATGACTGATGCCGAACGTGCCACACTGTGTGACGAAATTGCCGCTGAGCTTAAAGCGCGTAATGCAGTGCTCGTCGCACATTATTATTGTGAGCCAGAAATTCAAGCACTGGCCGAAGCCACTGGCGGTTGTGTTTCGGATTCACTGGAGATGGCGCGGTTTGGTCGAGATCATGCGGCGACGACCTTGATGGTAGCAGGCGTGAAGTTTATGGGGGAAACAGCCAAAATCCTCAGCCCCGAAAAAACCATCTTAATGCCCACGCTTGAGGCGACATGTTCACTGGATTTAGGTTGTCCAGTCGATGAGTTTACTGCGTTCTGTGATCAGCATCCCGATTATACCGTGGTGGTGTATGCCAATACCTCAGCAGCCGTCAAAGCGCGTGCTGATTGGGTGGTGACGTCAAGCTGCGCGGTCGAGATTATCGAACATCTGGATAGTCTGGGCGAAAAAATAATTTGGGCACCTGATCAGCATTTGGGTCGCTATATCCAAAACAAAACTGGCGCGGACATGCTGCTCTGGGATGGCGCTTGTATCGTACATGAAGAGTTTCGAGCGCGAGGCATCTTACAGATGAAGGCTGTATATCCCGATGCTGCGGTTTTGGTACATCCAGAGTCACCAGAAGCGGTGATTGCACTGGCAGATGCGGTCGGAAGCACCAGTCAATTAATCAAAGCCGCTCAGACCTTACCGAATCAACGACTGATCGTCGCGACGGATCGTGGGATTTTTTATAAAATGCAGCAAGCCGCACCGAATAAAATTTTGGTAGAAGCGCCGACTGCGGGTGAAGGGGCAACCTGTCGCTCTTGTGCACATTGTCCATGGATGGCCATGAACGGCCTTGAGAACCTATTGCACGTGCTCAAGACGGGTGATCAAGAGATTCATGTCGATCCAGCACTGGCATTACGCGCCAAATTACCGCTGGATCGTATGCTAAATTTTGCAAAAACGCTCAAAAATTAAGCAAAAATGGAGGTTTTGCTGAAAAAACAAACATCCGAATCGGAATTTCTATAAATATATCACCCTACTGTTGACGAGTAGGGTGTTTGTCTCTAGAATGCCGCTCATCGACACGGAATGTGTGTTCGATAAGACTGTTAAATTCGGAGTGTGGCGCAGCCTGGTAGCGCACCTGCTTTGGGAGCAGGGGGTCCAAGGTTCGAATCCTTGTACTCCGACCAACAGTTTGGCGGTAATCGTTTAATACAAGTGTTGACGACTA
>JBBKWW010000118.1:0-4927 GCA_037969155.1 Moraxellaceae bacterium | reverse complement strand
AGAGATTGCGTTCATGTCCGTCTCGCAAGCTGCTTTGCCGGTATTTCCCACACCTGAATCTTGTTTTAACGAGTCTGAAGGCTTGCGTAGCCTGAATCAATGGCGCGTCGCACTCGATCACGCTTTGGATGATGCCTTGTCACTCGGCGATGATATTCGTGATGTGGTCTTGGCACGGGCAGATGCGATTGATCGCTTGCTGCGACTGCTTTGGCGGCGACAGAATCTGGTACAGCACGGCCTTGCACTGATCGCCGTCGGGGGCTATGGCCGCGCCGAAATGCTACCCTATTCCGATGTCGATATCATGATTCTGAGCCGTGAGCCACTCTCGACCGAGTTAAGCGAACGCATCTCCAGCTTTGTGTCCAGCCTATGGGATGTGGGGCTTGCACCCGGCGTCAGTGTGCGCAATCTGGAAGAATGCTTTGAAATTGCTCATGATCTGACCGTTGCAACCAGTCTAGTCGAATCCCGACTGATTGATGGCGATGCTGATCTGGCACAAATGCCACGTCGTGTCGTCTCCCAAACATGGTCAGATCTCAGTTTTTTTAATCAAAAAATGCAAGAGCAGCAGCAACGCTATGCTCAGCATAACGACACAGAATATAACCTCGAACCAGATATTAAAAACGCACCAGGTGGACTGCGTGACATCAATCAGATTGGCTGGATTACCAAACGGCATTTTCGAGTGGTGCGGCTGTACGATCTGGTGCATTTAGGCTTTATCAGTGAGTTTGAATACCGCGAACTGCGTGATGCCGAAAACTTTCTGTGGCGTGTACGCTATCATTTACACCGGCTGACCAAGCGCAACGAAAATCGATTATTATTTGACTACCAACGTGATATTGCCCAGCGCATGGGCTATGTTACACCAGACGATGATCAGCATAACTCGAACGCTGCGGTTGAGCAGTTTATGAAAAACTATTATCGCGTCGCGATGAAAGTATCAACGCTCAACGAAATGCTGCTGGCATATTTTTATGAGTCAGTGGTTGAGCCACGTTTGCCTGCGGAGCAACAACCTCAGATTAGCCAACTAAATGAGCGCTTTGATCTGGTCGGTGGCAAACTGGCGGTGCGGCATCATCGCGTATTTGCTGAAACGCCTAGCGCCATCCTAGAAATTTTCTTTCATATCTCCAGCAATACAGACATCACAGGCATTCGCGCCCGCACACTGCGCTTATTGATGCTGGCAGCCAAGTCGATTGACTCGACTTTTAGACAAAACACCGCACATCGTGGCTTGTTCATGGCGATTCTGCGGGCGCCGTTTCGACTCTATGAGACCTTGCGGGCGATGAAGCGCTACGGGGTGCTGGGACATTACCTACCCGCGTTTGGGCAAATTATTGGCCTGATGCAGTATGATTTATTTCATATTTACACGGTCGACGCGCATACCTTATTGCTGCTGCGGAATTTACGACGCTTTTCTGACCCAGCCTTTGCCGATGCCTATCCCGTGGTCAGTCCAGTCTTTAATCGACTGGAACGTAAAGAAATCGTGTATTTGGCTGCGATTTTCCATGATATTGCTAAAGGGCGTGGCGGTGATCATAGTGAGCTTGGCGCCGCAGATGCGATTGAGTTCTGTGTTGCACATGGCCTAACCTCGCGTGACGCCAATATCGTGGCATGGCTGGTCAACAATCACTTGCTGATGTCACTGACCGCACAGAAAAAAGACATTGCTGATCCTGAAGTAGTCCAAGAATTCGCCCAAAAAGTCGGCGACATACTGCATTTGGATTATCTGTTCACGCTGACCGTCGCGGATATCAACGCCACCAATCCAAAACTCTGGAATACATGGCGCGCATCGCTATTGCGTACATTATATGCCCAAGCACGGCGAGTGTTGCGACGTGGGTTGGATACGCCATTTGAGCGACAAGCCTTGATCGAGGACACCAAAAATCAAGCCATGCAGCAACTAGCAGACTGTTACGACCCCGAGGCAATTGAACAAATTTGGCAAGAACTCGGCGATGATTATTTTTTGCGTGAACGTCCAAGCGATGTGATTTGGCATACCAGCGCCATCCTGCGGCATGCAGACAATGCCGCGCCTTTGGTACTCTTGCGTGAACATCGTCAACTGTCGGCCGATGCGGTACAGATTTTCGTCTACACACAAGATCAGCCGAACCTGTTTGCCGCGACCGTGACCATGCTTGATCAGCTGGAGCTTGATGTACAGGATGCGCGGATTATTACCGCACCGAAGAATTTTTCGCTAGACACTTATGTGGTACTGGATCGACTGGGCAATTTGCTCAGTGACTCAGAGCGGCAGCAGTATATTTGCCAAGCGCTCAGCCAAACGCTGGCGCTACCAGACAATTACCCTGCCATCGTTCAGCGCCGCATGCCACGCCAGCTCAAGCATTTTTCGGTACAAAACGAAGTGAATATCAGCTTTCATGCACCCAGCCAGCACAATGTGGTTGAGGTGATGACACTGGATCGACCAGGGCTGTTGGCACGTATTGGCCTGTTGTTTATGCAGTCGGGGATCGAAATTCACTCGGCGCGGATTACCACCCTCGGCGAACGTGCGGAAGACGTGTTTTTTGTCACCGCACAAGATGGTCAGCCGCTGTTGCCTGAACATGCCGAATCGCTAAAACAGCAACTGAATCAGGCGTTAGATGATGATTTTGACAGCTTGAATCTGCATCCTTAACCCACCAAACCAGCTGATGTTTTTGGAAATTTGACGATGAACCCTGATTTACAGTTACTGCATCCCTATCCATTTGAAAAGCTGTCGGCGTTGTTTAGTGACCTGACAGCACCAGCACACTTGAGTCATATCGCGCTCTCTATCGGTGAGCCCAAACATGCTGCACCCGAGTTTGTCACACAAGCCTTAATCGATGGTTTAGCGCATCTGTCTACTTATCCAGCCAGCAAAGGGCTTCTGAGTCTGCGTCAAGCGATTGCGGCATGGCTGAGTCGGCGATTTGGCTTACAACAGATTGATCCCGAACAGCAAGTTTTGCCAGTCAGTGGCACACGTGAAGCATTGTTTTCATTTGTACAGGCGATGATCGACCGCAAGCAACAGCCCTATGTAGTCATGCCGAATCCATTTTATCAAATCTATGAAGGTGCAGCGTTTTTGGCAGGTGCGACGCCGTATTTTGTAAACTGTACGGCTGACAATGACTACCTTGGCGACTTTGAAGCCATTCCGGCTCAAGTCTGGCAACAGACCCAGCTCCTGTTTATCTGCACACCTGGCAACCCCACTGGCGCAGTGATGCCTGAAGCCAAAATACGTCGGTTGATTGAACTGTCGGATCAGTACAATTTTATCATCGCATCAGATGAGTGCTACTCCGAGCTGTACTTTGATCGTCCACCCATCGGCCTACTTGAAGTGTGTGCCAACATGGGACGACATGACTACCGAAATTGTGTGGTGTTTCATTCGCTGTCGAAGCGCTCGAACTTACCAGGTTTGCGTTCAGGTTTTGTGGCAGGTGATGCCGCGCTGCTTGCGCCATACCTGAAATACCGCACCTATCATGGTGCGGCGATGCCAGTGCAGCATCAGCTGGCGTCGATTGCGGCATGGCAGGATGAAGCGCACGTCGAAGCGAATCGGGTGTTATATCGCCAAAAATTTGATTTATTCCTGCATGAACTGGGCGACCGTTTACCGCTGAAAAAACCAGATGCTGGGTTTTATTTTTGGTTGCCAGTCGAGGACGACGAGGCGTTTGCGCGTAAATTGTACGCTGAGGCCAATATCACAGTGCTGGCGGGGCGTTATTTATCGCGCGATACACCAATGGGCAATGCCGGTAAAAACCATGTGCGAATGGCATTAGTTGCGGATATCGCCCAGTGTGAACAAGCGATTGAGCGCTTAAAGACGATTTTTTGATGGCAGTGACGGCTGGGTGTGCACTGCGCACCCCGCTGATTAACAGGCGCTAGTGATTCGTCGCTGCTGCTCGCATCTGAACAATTTCCGGCCAGCCATAAAAAAACCACTCAGAGGCTTCCATATCTTTCCCTTTAAAACGCTCCCATAAATACAGCACTTCGGAATAGCTTAAAAACGGGTCTTCAGCTAATACCTCACCAACCCACAGCACTGCTTTTTTATCTTGTTTTGATTTTAAATACCGCAAACAAAACTCAATGGCTGGTTCAATAAAATTCTCGCCGTAATATATTCCTACAAAACAACGAGGAACCTTACCCACTTCTGCTTTCAAAGGACATTCAGGATACTCCACAACACTGGCGTTAGAACCATCTGGATCGACGTTTAAATCAGATATGGTCAGATCAAAAGAACGGAGTAAATCAATTGTTGAGTCATACTCGCCAAGCACCGACAACTCTAGATGCCTTAAGAATAAATCCCCATTAACATTCAGTTGATTATTAATGAATTTCTGAGCATGCAACGGATCAAATCTATCAACTCCATTATAAAACATCAGTGGCCGCTGCATTTCATTCACAATGGCAGCACAGTGCAAAATTTCTTTCATAAAATCGAAATTTGACGGATCGGCCATTTCTACCAAGTCCAGCACTAAAGAACCCATATTATTTTTCTCCTAACCAACCTGAAGGCTTATGCAGATTCTAACGATGTCGTTAAAAGGACTCAGGCAACCTTACCCAACAACACCACAGCACTGGCCAAAATCCCCTCTTGCCGACCGGTAAAACCGAGTTTTTCGGTCGTGGTGGCTTTGACACTGATTTGCTCGATTGAACAGGCCAGATCTGCCGCAATCGTTTGCCGGATTGCGAGGTTATGCGGCGCGAGTTTGGGGCGCTCACACGCCACCGTGATATCGGCATTGACCAGCGCATAGCCTTGTGCCTGCACCAACTGATAGACCTGCCGCAATAACAGCCGACTGTCTGCGCCCTTGTA
>JBBKWW010000117.1:0-4222 GCA_037969155.1 Moraxellaceae bacterium | reverse complement strand
CAGGTCAGTGGGCAAGGGCAGCATATTGATATTTCGATGACCGATTGTGCGTTTAGCTTAAACAGCATGGCGGCAGCGGCACAAGTGGCGGGTGGCGAGGCGCAGGTTGCAGAGGGCGGCATGCTCAATGGTGTCAGTTTCTATGATTACTATAAAACTCAAGACGGGCGCTACCTGTCGATTGGTAGCTTGGAGCCGCAGTTTATGATGGGTTTGGCCACGGCACTACAACTACCGATTGTGGCCGAAAAAGGCGTGTCAATGCTGCCCGAAGATCGGCAGGCGGTACGGGCGGCGATTACAGACGCGGTCGCAGCCCAGACGTTTGTGCATTGGCAACAGGTGTTTGCCGCGCTGGATGTCTGTGTTGAGCCTGTATTGAGCTTGGCTGAGGCAGTAGGGTCAGACTTAGCACAGCAACGCGGTTGGCTGGTCGATGTGCCATTGGCGACTGGTGAAACGGCCACACAAAAACAACTGGCACACCCGATTAAATTTTCGCGTAGTCAACCCGTGTATCGCTTTGTTGGGCGAGCTTTAGGTGAGGACAATGCCAATCTTGAGGCTAAATTATAATGGATGCCGAAATTCTGATACACGAATTACATGAGCGTGTACTAGACCCTGCCATTCTACGAGAACAATGGCATGTAGACGCGCCATGGCAATCTTCTGGCAGCTTGGAAGCCCCAACGATTCAGCTGGGTAAGCTGCTGTATCGGCAAGCAATGCAACGGGAAGGGCAGTTGTATGGTTTGCGCTTGCGCCGCACGCTCATTGATGGGTTTAAAATGGCGTGGCTGACCAATCAGCCGCATCGCAGACATCGTGGAACGATTGTGCTGTTGCATGGCTTAAGTGCCGAAAAAGCCCATTGGCTGCGTTTTGCCCGTTATTTGGTGCGAGATTATCGGCTGCTTTTGGTCGATTTGCCTGCACATGGTCAGACTGGTTATCAGGTGGGTCGCGATTATTCGACCTTGGCACAAGCCAATCGAGTCTTAGCATTGCTGGATTATTTACAGATTCAGCAAGTGCATCTGGTGGGTAACTCGATGGGTGGGTTTATCGCGCAGCGACTAGCACTGATTGCGCCATTGCGGATCGCGTCTTTGGCATTGTTTGATGCGGCGGGTCTACAAGCACGGCATAACAGTGCGCTAGAACAGTCGCTACGCTCAGAACACAATCCATTCATTGTGCATTCATTGGCTGAGTTCAATACACTGATGGCGATGGCGGCAAAAAAATGGCCGTGGATTCCGAGTCAGGTACGGCTGATGCTGGCTAAGCAATACCATGAGCGTTCGGCACGCTGGTTTGATGTGTTTACTCAAGTAATGTTGGAGATTTATCCGAGCAGTTGGGTTGAAGCAGAAATCAGTCGGCTCAAAATGCCGATCTTGGTATTGTGGGGCGATTTAGATGCTTTACTGGATATTGATATGCTGCACCATTACTCAGAGCTGTTACCACACGCCCAGATCGTCAGTATGCCGAATACCGGTCATATGCCGATGATCGAACGCCCCGCACGTACGGCACATCATTATTCAGAGTTTTTGAAAAACAACTTTTCGCTAAAGCGTTTGGCGCATCGTACGCCGCTTTAAGATTGATTTGGTCAGTTTGCCTCGAAAGCTTGAGCAAAGCTATCAAGGTCAATCCGTGGCGGTTGCTAAACCTATCATCAAAACCACTAAAAGTTATCCAGAAAAAGCATTTTGCTGATGACGCCAATCTTGTTACAGTGACGCACTTTTTTAATGAATCCAGCCAGCAGCCATGTATTCATATACTGCTTTCGATCAGGCATTGATCGACCAACGGGTGGCACAGTTTCGTGACCAAACCCAACGTTATTTAGACGGCCAACTGACCGAAGACGAATATCGTCCTTTGCGTCTACAAAACGGCCTGTATGTGCAGCGTTATGCGCCGATGTTGCGTATTGCTGTGCCCTATGGTCTGTATAACAGCCAGCAATTACGCAAAATCGCTGAAATCAGCCGTAAATACGACCGTGGTTATGCCCACGTTTCCACACGGCAAAATTTCCAACTGAACTGGCTGCCACTTGAAACCGTGCCTGATGCACTGGCAGATTTGGCCACGGTACAGATGCATGCGATCCAAACCAGCGGCAACTGTATTCGCAATACCACCACCGATCAGTTTGCCGGTGTGGTGGCCGGTGAAATCGAAGACCCACGCCCGACCTGTGAGCTGATTCGGCAGTGGTCAACCTTTCATCCTGAGTTTGCATTTTTACCGCGTAAGTTCAAAATCGCGGTGTCTGCATTGGCAGAGACAGATCGTGCTGCAACGGCGTTTCATGATAT
This sequence comes from Moraxellaceae bacterium, assembly GCA_037969155.1. GTDB lineage: Bacteria > Pseudomonadota > Gammaproteobacteria > Pseudomonadales > Moraxellaceae > JAYXXU01. Next base: position 1,880 of record JBBKWW010000117.1, on the reverse strand, counting down.
CGGCGTGTATATCGTGCGCAATGAAGCCGGCGAGATCGGCTACCAAATCATGGCGGGCGGTGGTTTGGGGCGTACCCCGATCATTGGCAGCCTGATTAAGTCGTTTCTGCCACGTGAAGACCTGATTGCTTACTTAGAAGCGACCTTGCGGGTGTATAACTTGCATGGCCGCCGTGATAATAAATATAAAGCCCGCATCAAGATTCTGGTCAAAGCCCTCACGCCAGAGGTGTTTGCGCAGATGGTCGAGGCTGAGTTCGTGCAGATTCAAGACAGCCTGCGGATAGCGCCTGAGTTGTTCGGGCAAATGGCCGAAGTGTTTACAGCGCCTGCCTATCAAGATCTCCCCGATCAAGATTTCAGCGCCGTATTTAGCGAGAACAAAGCCTTCCGTAACTGGTATCAGCACAACACCCACGCGCATAAAGTTGCCGGTTATCGGATTGTGACCTTGTCGCTGAAGCGGGCAGGTATTGCTCCAGGTGATATGACTGATGTCGAGATGAATTTAGTCGCGGATCTGGCCGATCAATACAGCTTCGGTGAACTACGCAACACTCACGAACAGAATGTAGTGCTAGCCGATGTCGAGCAGGCCAAGCTGTTTGAGCTATGGCAAATCCTAGAGCAGCACAATCTGGCACGCGCTAATATTGGTTTTTTGACCGATATCGTCTGCTGCCCAGGTGGCGACTATTGTTCTTTAGCAAATGCCAAATCGATTCCAATTGCTGAGGCGATTACCCGTCGCTTTGATGATCTGGATCAAGTCTACGACTTGGGTAAAATCGATCTGAATATCTCTGGCTGTATGAACGCTTGTGGTCATCACCATGTCGGGCATATTGGGATTTTGGGCGTGGATAAAAAAGGCGCGGAATTCTATCAAGTGTCACTCGGCGGCAGTGCCGACCATGACGCGAGTATCGGTAAAATCTTAGGGCCATCGTTTGGTGCAGAGGATATGGCTGATGTGATCGAAGAGGTGCTGAATACGTATTTAGATGTGCGTCAAGACGGTGAGAGTTTCTTAAATACCTATCGCCGCGTCGGCATTGAGCCGTTTAAGGAGCGTGTCTATGCTAAATAATAGCCTGTTTAATCTGAATGGTGACGTGGTCGCCGACAGTTATCAGCGTATCAGTGAAGATGGCACATTGCCTGCCGCTGATGCGTTGTTAAGCGTTGGGCAGTTAGACTTGTTATCGCAAGTCACTGGCAAAAAAGGCCTGCTGCTGACCGCGACGGACTCGCCCGAAACCTTGAGTCTACCGCTGGCTGAGCTGGATTTGATTGCGATTGAATTTGCGGCATTTGCCGATGGTCGTGGTTATTCGTTTGCCACACTGCTGCGCCGTCAGGGCTTTAAAGGCGAGTTGCGTGCGGTCGGTGATGTGTTTAAAGACGTGATTTTTTATCTGAAACGTTGCGGCTTTGACTCGTTTGCCTTGAAAGACGGCAAAGATTTAGAGGTGGCTAAAGCCGGTCTGAATGATTTTAGCGGCAGTTATCAGGCGGCGACCGCAACACCAACCACCCAGTATCAGCTTGGGCGTTGAGTTCAGCAGGTTCATGCTCTATTAAAAAAACCCAGTCAGCATTCACTGACTGGGTTTTTAGTGATCTGAGGTCAAGGCCACTTAGAAGCGGTATTTGATACCCGTTTCAAGTGACCGCTCTGCGCCGACATAAATGCCCTGACGTAGACTGGCCATGTAGTGCTCATCCAGTAGGTTTTTAACTGAGCCATACACTTCGAGCTGATCACTGACGCGATAGCGCGAGGTCAGATCCACGGTGGTGTAGGCCGCGAGTTGACCGGTAAAAAAGCCACTGGTATTTTCGCTGATCGCGGTGGTATTTAGGGTATCTGTGAATTG
>JBBKWW010000116.1:0-11424 GCA_037969155.1 Moraxellaceae bacterium | reverse complement strand
AAGATGGTCGAACGCGCGAGATCGGTGACGCGTGGCGGGCCATCGATCAACACATGGTCAAAGCCTTCGGCAATCGAGGGCAGTTCGCGATGGATGGTCGGTCTGGGCAATCCCACCACCGCAAACGGCGCGGGTTGCTCACGCGCGGCGACCCAGTCGAGGGCGCTGCCTTGTGGGTCGGCATCGATCAGTAGCACCCGTGCGCCTTGTTTGGCGAGCGCGCCCGCGAGGTTAATCGCCAGTGTGGTTTTACCGACCCCGCCTTTTTGGTTGAGCAAACTGATAATCATAGGGTGTCGCTCGGGATATTCAGTATTTACGATTTTACGGAAAAGCAGATTTAATGCAATGATTTTGACTGATGCTTAGTTATCTTTATTTCTTTAAATACAGAAATAAATTTTTAATGATTTACGGTTTTAAGATTGGATATGTGTTTTATAGCGGCGGAAAGTTTGGAAGAAAGGCTAATAATATCAAGGCGTATTTCTTTGCGAGTCTTAATCCCTTGTATGTCAGGGAAGGTTTGGAACGGTTCGCTAAAAAAGGCCGTGTGGAAGCCAGCAAGTCTTAATCCCTTGTATGTCAGGGAAGGTTTGGAACTGACCCCCCTCTTTTTCCTTTTGGGATTCAAGGGTTTGCGAGATCCACTCCCAACTTTTTGCTTTTGGCAAAAGCTAGGTGTATTTTGACCATTTTTAGTGTGAACTGCGTCACACTTTTTGATCTGTTAAAGAATCAGATACTGCTTCGTCAGCAACACCGAACATGCATCGAGCATAGCAAAATCTACGCTCAATACAAGCTTAAACACACTTTTCTGTGGTCATTGATTAAAAAAACCCTCACCAAGTGACCTTGATGAGGGCTGTTTGATCTACGCGATCAATCGACCATTAGGTCAATTGCGCCACGCTGATCTTGTCGGCTTTATCAGTGTATTCGCTCATCTTATCGAAGTTCAAATACTGATAAATCTCGCCCGACATGCTGTTAATGGTCGCAGCATAGCCCATGTATTCTTCAACCGTTGGCAGTTTGCCCAATACCGCAGCCACCGACGCGAGTTCAGCCGAAGCCAAATACACGTTTGCACCCTGACCCAGACGGTTCGGGAAGTTACGGGTGGAGGTCGATACACAGGTGCTGTTTGGCGCGACGCGTGCTTGGTTACCCATACACAGCGAGCAACCTGGCATCTCGGTACGCGCACCAGCCTTACCGTAGATGTTGTAGTAGCCCTCTTCCATCAGTTGATGTTCGTCCATACGGGTTGGCGGTGCAATCCATAGACGAGTGGTTAATGAACCACCAGGTACTTTTTCGAGTAGTTTACCCGCAGCACGGAAATGACCGATGTTGGTCATACATGAGCCGATAAACACTTCGTCAATCTTGTCACCAGCCACGGTAGACAACAGTTTTGCATCGTCTGGATCGTTCGGGCAGCACAGGATTGGCTCTTTAATATCGCTTAAGTCGATTTCGTAGACTTTGGCGTATTCAGCATCGGCATCTGCTTTCAGCAGGCTTGGATTGTCTAGCCATTTTTGCATCGCTTCAACACGACGCGCCATGGTGCGTGCATCGCCGTAGCCTTCAGCAATCATCCACTTCAACATGGTCATGTTGGAGGTTAGATATTCTGCAACCGACGCATCCGACAAGGTAATCGAGCAACCAGCCGCTGAACGCTCAGCCGACGCATCTGACAATTCAAACGCCTGCTCAACGGTCAGTTGCTGACCTTCGATGCCTGACAGATCAATCTCAAGGATGCGACCGTTAAAAATGTTCTTTTTGCCTTTTTTCTCGATGGTGAGTTCACCATCTTGAATCGCATAGTAAGGAATCGCATGCACGAGATCACGCAAGGTGATACCAGGCTGCATTTTGCCTTTGAACTTGACCAGTACAGACTCTGGCATGTCGAGTGGCATCACACCTGTGGCAGCAGCAAATGCCACCAAGCCTGAACCCGCTGGGAACGAAATACCAATCGGGAAACGCGTGTGCGAATCACCGCCAGTGCCGACTGTGTCGGGTAGCAGCATACGGTTCAGCCACGAGTGGATGATGCCGTCACCAGGCCGTAGCGACACACCACCACGATTCATGATGAAGTCTGGCAGTGTGTGATGCGTACTCACATCAACTGGCTTTGGATACGCTGCGGTATGGCAAAATGACTGCATAACCAGATCGGCTGAGAAGCCTAAGCACGCCAAGTCTTTTAGCTCATCACGAGTCATTGGCCCTGTGGTGTCTTGTGAGCCGACCGTGGTCATGCGGGGTTCACAGTAGGTGTCTGGACGAACGCCCTGACCTTCTGGTAAACCACAGGCACGCCCCACCATTTTTTGTGCTTGAGTAAAGCCTTTGCCAGTATCGGCAGGCTGTACTGGGGTGCGGAACAGTGTGGTGGGTGCTAAGCCTAAGGCTTCACGTGCTTTGGTGGTTAAGCCACGACCAATAATCAGATTGATCCGGCCACCAGCGCGTACTTCGTCGAGCAGTACTGGTGTTTTCAAGGCAGATGCGGCAATTTCAACGCCATCTTTGGTCGCACGCACTTCAGCAGTCGTGTGATCAATATGTAGTGTGACCACATCACCCATGTTCATCTCGCCAACATCTAGCTCGATTGGCAATGCACCAGCATCTTCCATGGTATTGAAGAAAATCGGGGCGATTTTGCTACCAATACACACCCCACCGTCACGCTTGTTCGGGATATGCGGCAAGTCATCGCCAGTAAACCATAGCACGGAGTTAGTGGCTGACTTACGGCTTGAACCCGTACCGACCACGTCGCCCACATAAGCAACGATATGCCCTTTTGCTTTTAAGGCTTCGATTTGCTTGATTGGGCCAATTTCGGCGGGTTGGTCTGGGTTAATACCCTCACGCGCGTTTTTCAGCATTGCATTGGCATGCAATGGAATATCTGGCCGTGACCATGCATCTTGTGCCGGTGACAGATCGTCGGTGTTGGTTTCGCCAGTCACTTTAAACACGGTGACAGTGATTTCAGCGGGTACTTCTGGACGGCTGGTAAACCACTCGCCATCTGCCCATGATTGCATGACACCTTGTGCTTCTGCATTGCCTGCTTTGGCTTTTTCGGAGACATCATGGAATGAGTCAAACACCAGCAAAGTTTTTTTCAAGGCGGCGGCAGCACCGGCGGCCAGCTCTGCATCGTCTAGTAGGTCAACCAATGGCGTGACGTTATAGCCACCCAGCATAGTGCCCAGCAGATACACTGCACGTGCTTTGTTTACGAGTGGGCTGGTCGCTTCACCTTTGGCAACAGCAGCGAGAAAAGCGGCCTTGACATAGGCAGCTTGGTCAACACCAGCAGGCACACGGTTTTCGAGCAGGTCAACCAAAAAAGCTTCTTCGCCTTGTGGTGGGTTTTTGAGCAAGACCACCAATTCGGCGGTTTGTTTGTCATCTAGTGGCTGGGGCGGTACACCCAGTGCAGCACGTTCAGCGACGTGTTGGCGGTAAGCTTCGAGCACGGTGTTTTCCTCTCGTGGGGTGATAAAGTCTACACTTAGCGCAGGCCAAGCGCGGACACTTGTTTATAGTGAAGCAAATGGTACGCCAATCTGAGGTAAATGTTAATGCAATCACGTTACTCTGTTGCTAATGACGATTATTTTTTGTCGAAATGATCGAATAAGAGACGGCTGGCCTGTGTGCGACCAGCTATCTGGCTACGACGGGATGTGTAGCTTTTGCAGATAGTCCGACAGTATGGGATCAATAAAATCAAAGCCCTCGTCAGTCAGTCGTTGCGGTAATACCCGTTGGCTGTCCAGTAATAAGCCTGACATCTCGCCAAATGCCAGCTTCACAAACCATGCTGGCATCGGTAGTAAAGTAGGTCGATGCAAGCTTGTCGCAAGAGCTTGGGTAAAATCGAGATTACGTACTGGATTGGGCGCTGTGAGGTTAAATGTACCCTGCACATTTGGATCTTGTATTAAAAATAGCACTGCCCTGATCCAATCTTCACGACTGATCCAGCTCATCCATTGTTGTCCATCACCTAGCCGTCCGCCCAAGCCAAGCTTAAATGGCATCCAAACCCGCTTGAGCATGCCACCATCAGGATGTAGCACGATGCCTGTGCGCAATAATACTGTTCGGATGCCAAGTTGCTGCGCTATTTTGGCGCGTTCCTCCCAATCCTCGCATAATTGATGTACAAACTCATGCTTTGGCAGACTAGACTCAACCAATTCTACGTCGCCTTGCGCACCGTAAAAACCAATCGCTGATCCAGAGATAAACAGCTGTGGTTTTTGTACTGCAATTTGCATCCAATCGAGCAATGCCTGCGTGGTTTCTAAGCGACTATCGCGCAGCATTTGTTTGCGTGACTCAGACCAGCGTTGATCAGCAATGCCTGCCCCCGCTAGATTAATCACGATATCAAAATAATCGGTTGCACTGAGTCGATCTAATGAGCGAACTTTTACACCATCTTGAACCCTGCAATGTTTAGGCCGATGTGATGAAATTGCAACTTGATGTCCTTGATCTAATAGTTTTTTACATAGAGCCTCTCCTAAGAATCCACTACCACCACTAATTAAGAATTTCATATGCTTTTTCCTTGCTGTTTAACTGAAAAAAATTCGGCTATTTAGCCGAACAGTAAAGGCCACCACAAAGATGCTGATAGCAAGCAGTCGTGGCCTTGTAGAGAATAGTCTTGCTATTCAGCCAAACGATGTTCAGCGTTCAGATAATCATCTGACTGCATTTCAAGCAGTCTTGAACGAGTGCGCTGAATTTCAAACGCCAACTTCTCACCGCTATATAGGTCTAAAATCGACTGCTGTGCTGTCACAATAAGTTTGACCCGACGATCATAGAACTCGTCTACCAAATAAATAAATCGACGGGTTGGATCATTTACATTGTCATCGAGTACAGGGACTTTGCCGACCAAGATCGTATTGTAGCTTTTGGCCAAATCAATAAAATCGGCGGCACTGCGCGGGCGCATACACAGCTCATCGAAGTCACACCACAGCGCATCCTCAGTATGACCGCGCACATTGACCACTCGTTCATTTACAGTAATCGGCTCATCAGAAACCTCGTGCTGTTGCGTTAAGGCCGCAAAACGCCGCGCCAACCAGTATTCTGCATCATCGGATAACGGGGCGTGATACAGCTCTGCTTGTTTCAGCACACGCAGCCGATAATCTACCCCTGCATCGACATTGAGGACGGTGACATGCTGTTTTAAGATCGCAATCGCAGGTAAAAATCGATCACGATGAATGCCGTTTTTATACAAGCCATCGGGCTGAATATTCGAGGTGGCAATCAAGGTCACACCACGCTCAAACAACATGCGGAAAATGTCACCCAGCAGCATGGCATCCGTCACATTGCTGACAAAAAACTCATCGAAGCAAATCACCACGGCATCACGCGCGATGCGGTCGGCAACCAACTCCAGTGGATCCCGCTGGCCTTTGATGTCGTTTAACTCACGATGTACGCGCTGTGTAAAATGGTGAAAATGCATGCGCAATTTACGGCGAAACGGCACTGCATCATAAAACTGATCCATCAGCCATGTTTTACCACGCCCCACGCCCCCCCACATATACACACCTGTCGGCACAGGTGCTTTACGAAAGCGAGCAAAACCGCCTTTGCGTGATGACTCATAACGCAACACCAAAAACTGCCATACCTCATCGAGTGCATGTACCGCTGCCGCTTGCTCTTCATCAGGCATAAACTGTCCAGACGCCAAAGCATCTGCATAACGCATCGCAGGTGAACGACCATCAGCGACCAAATTAACCATTTCGGGTACAGGCATATTCATTCAACATTACCACACTAACTGAGTAGTCAGATCGTTTAAGCGACCATGAAAAAAATGACCCGCATTTGGCACTATCACCAAATCTAAAGGGTATGTTTTTGCCCACGCCATCATGGCGGATGGCGATACCACTTCGTCTTGATCACCAATAATCACCCGTGTCTGTTGCGGTAACTGCAAATTTGCCATCGCATAGTTTTCGACGGCGGGCGCGACTAAGATCAACTGCTGCAATTGTAACCGCTCGATCTGCCAATCTGCAAAACGATCTGCTCCCGCAGCCGCAATATACGCGCCAAACGAAAAACCCGCCAGAATCAGCCGATCCGCTGTACTGTTTTGACTGGCCCACTGCAAGACCGTGCGCAGATCTTCGATTTCACCGATGCCATCATCGTGTTGTCCGCTACTACTGCCAACCCCACGAAAGTTAAACATCAGCACCGAATAGCCTTGTCGTCGCCAAAAGCGCGCCAATGTGGTCACGACTTTATTGTCCATCGTGCCACCAAACAACGGATGAGGATGGCAAATCACCACCAAGGTATCGGATACCTGCCAGATTGGACGAACCTGTAAACTGCCTGTAGGTGCTGAAATATGGACATCACTCATCAGGGACTACTCACATAACAAACCAAAACACCCTAAAATCCTAGCTGATTTACACACAAAACGCCACGCGACATTTTGCTAAATCCGAGTGACTCATTCAGTTTTTAGAAGTTAATACACTGTAGCCACCCAACTCAACTCGCCACAGCAATCGCTAAAATCAGGCTCTTGAATAAATTTTGCCGCAGAACACTGCCATGAAACCGACACAATTAAGGTAAGATGGCAGGGTTTTTTGCCATGCCACATCACAGCCCATCAGATTGTGAGCAATCTGAATCCTTGGTGTCACTCACCCAAGCGTCATTCACCAACCAAAATCTGGTGGTGATGGATGGTCAACGGATTGAAATTGATGTGCATGAGAACATCTTTTATTGGTCGGAGTTTGACTTCATGAATGCGAAAGCACCACGTTTTTCTGCTCAAGGTATTGAGCCAAATCAACGTAAAATTGTTGAAACCGCGATTGTCGGTGCTGGTTTTGGTGGTATGGCCACCGCGATTCGGCTGCTACAAAGTGGCAATGAAGACTTTGTATTGATTGACAAGGGCAACACGGTCGGCGGGACATGGCGTGAAAACACCTACCCTGGCGCAGCGTGCGATGTGCAATCCCACATGTACTCGTTTTCATTTGAAGGCAAAACTGACTGGACAAAGCGCTATGCGGGTTGGCAGGAAATCCAAAGCTATATTCAGGATACAGCTGACAAGTATCAATTAGCACATTTTTCACGCTTTAACACCGAAGTCACTGCCGCACGTTATGATGCGGACACAGCCTACTGGACTCTCGACTTTAAACAGGGCGAAAGTATCCAATGCAAGTTTTTCATCCTTGCATCAGGTCCATTACATGTGCCACAAATCCCCAAATTTAAAGGCATCGAAAACTTCCAAGGTAAAGTATTCCACTCCGCGCAATGGGATCACCAGTTTGATCTAAGCGACAAAAATGTGGTATCGATTGGCACGGGGGGGAGCGCAATCCAATATGTGCCAGAAATCGCACCGAAGGTCAAACAACTGTACGTGATGCAACGCACTCCAGCGTGGGTAATACCGCGTGACGAGCGCAAATATCCTGAATTTGAAAAGAAGCTTTTTGCCAAGTTTCCAGCACTGCGCCATCTGCATCGTGCACGCTTGTACTGGTCTAATGAAGCCCGAGTTGTGCCGATTTTCAACCCTAGCATCATGAAAGGCGCGCAAAAACTACTGGAAAAACTCATTAAGTATCAAGTTAAAAACCCAGTGGTCTCACAAAAACTGATCCCAGATTATGTACTCGGCTGTAAGCGTGTACTGATTTCAAATCGCTATTTCCCCACCTTCAATCGGCCGAATGTCGAGCTCGTGACAGATGGTATCGCTGAAGTTCGTGCGAATAGCATCGTTACTTGTGACGGCGTCGAGCGTCCAGCGGATTGTATTATTTACGGGACAGGCTTTATTACCGATCCACGCATCTATATGAAAGGATTTGACTGTATTGGTCTAAATGGCCGCAGTCTGATGGATGACTGGAAAGACGGTGCCGAATCCTATTATGGCATCACGACCGCTGGCTATCCGAACATGTTTCAACTGGTTGGACCGAACACCACGCTTGGTCATAACTCGATTATCTTTATGATTGAAGCGCAAGTGCATTATATTTTAGAAATGATGAAACTGATGCGTAAACAAGGCGTCGATGCCGTCGATGTGCGTGAAGATGTCCAAAAAGCCTTTAATGATAAGGTTCAAAAAGAGCTGCAAGGCACAGTCTGGCAAACTGGTGGTTGTGCCAGTTGGTATCAGCAAGATGGCGGCAAAAACTTCGCGCTATGGCCTGGTTACACATGGCGCTACTGGCTAGAAACTCGCCGCGTGAAGCCAAATGACTTTGTATTTAGCAAAGCTAAAAAAGCCGTGACTGTTTAAAAAAACCTCCCTAGCCCGCTTTAGAAAAGCGGGTTAGGGCAATTAAAATTAATGAATTAATTTCGACACGGGCTCATCATTGGCAAGTAGTTGTAAGCGTGCATCACCAAATAAATCCATATGCGGCGTGAGCACACGCATAAAGCGATCAAAATACAGCATCTGCTTCATCAGCAAGGCAAAATCACGCGGAAAGTGAATGCCATGCCGCTCACCAACCCCAACCATGTCCAGCATCATTGCATTCAGATCGGCTGCATCGCCCGATAGCACCATTTGTGGATCCGTGGTCAGTAATACCGCGAACATGCGCTCAAGATCTTCGGCCAGTTTAGCTTGATCAATCACGCCATGTGTCATGCCCATATTGACCATATGATTGGCCATCAATGCGTAATCAGTTTTTTGCAATGCGTCCATAAAGCCAATACATGCGCCCCAGACTTCTGGCTTAAGCTGTCCCACAATACCAAAATCAATAAATCCAATCCGACCATCGGTCAGCAACATCAAGTTACCCGCGTGCAAGTCAGCATGAAAGCTTTTGCACATCATTAAGCTGGCAAACCATGTATTCATCGTCGTGATCAGCACTTGCGCTGGATCTCGAGTGTGTTTGCGCATCACCTCAATATCGGTCATCGGCACGCCATACAAGCGCTGCATGGTCAGTACCGTGCGGCAGGACGCTTGTGGATAGACTTTGGGCGCGACAACTTGGGTGTTTTGGGTAAAGTCTAGAAACTGTTGAAAATCGGCAATGTTTTGTGCCTCTTCAACAAAATCGACTTCACGCACCATCCGAGTGCGGATCTCATCGACAATGCCAGACAAATCCGCAAACTTAATTTTGGGCACGGCCAACTCTAGCAAGCGTACCGCAGTATGCACAAAGGCTAAATCAGTATGTAAGATGGTTTCCACATCTGGCTTTTGGACTTTAATCACCACGTCTTCGCCAGTGACTAACGTTGCAGCATGCACTTGCGCGATGGATGCCGAGGCTAGTGGAGTCTGCTCAATTTTGCTAAAAATCTGCTCTAACGGCTGATCAAAGGCTGCACGCAACGTCGCTTCAATCTGGCTGTATGGTAGTGCTTGGGTTTGATCGAGGCACTTTTGGAACTCCTCGACGTATTCACGCGGAAATAGTGAAGGCGAACTGGCGACAAACTGACCGAGCTTGATATAGGTCGCCCCTAACTGCTCAAAGGTTTCGCGTACGAATTTTGCGGTTGGTGGCTGCTGCATACGATAACGCAGCCCTGCTTGCGCAAGGATACTGGCAGTTTGTCCGACGCGTGCCAGACTTTTTAAGCCATTAAGCAGTGGATTTTGACGGGACATGATGATAATTCTCCCCTGCTGTTGCCAGCGTTGTATCGATTGAATAAAGCGGGTTATTTTTTGGCGCATATTGGACAGTGTCTATCGGGTTGGTAACGGATTAGGCGTTGGGTAAACGAAAAGCCATCCCACAGTAATAACTTACCTGCGAGTGGTGCTTGACCCAGTCCAAGGTACAACAAGGCGGCATGCGCCTGCATTGCTCCAATCGTCGCAGTGGTACTGGCTAATACGCCACTATCAGCGCAGCGTCGTGCATCTTCGGGTGCATCTGGAAAGACACAGCGATAGCAGCCGGTCTGCGGCGTAAACAAACTGATTTGCCCCTCTAGCCCAATCGCCGCTGCCGATAGTAACGGAATTTGGGCAGTCACACAGGCTTGATTAACCCGATCACGAGTTTCGAAATTATCCGATCCATCTAAAACGAGGTCGATAGTATCTAATAGCGCTGGCAGGTTTCTCGGTTGAACTTGTTCGACAATCGCTTCTATCTGCAACCATGAATTTACTTTACTTAGGCTATTTTTTGCAGCCAAGACTTTGGGCTGACCGATATCATCAGCGTGAAACAACAATTGCCGTTGTAAGTTGCTTTCATCGACGCTATCAAAATCAACGATCCGCAAAAAACCAAGACCTGCCCGCGCCAACACTTGCGCCGCTGGACAACCCAGCCCACCCATGCCGATCATCAGCACACGGGCGGATTTTAATTTAAGCTGTGCCGCCATATCCCAGTCTGGTAGCAGGATTTGGCGGCTATAGCGCAGTAGTTCGGCATCGCTAAAGGGTTCGGTAAGCATATCAACTCGGCAGAAATCAGACATGAGCGCAGCTATTATATCTGCATATGGGGCGATCATCTCAGTATCGCTGAGAGCAGCAGTTTGCTCGCTTGGGTGATGATGACGAATAGGCTTTTCGTGTGAACTGGATCAGTCTATTAAATAACCTTTTGAATCATACACATGAACCAGCATACCAGATTCTTGAGCCCAAACGATCAGGCCATGGCTACTATCCTCAACCATAAACCATCCGTTTTGTGCGCTGTCCGTGACAGAAATAAAATCTAGGTAATCGTCAGAATCTAATATCCATTCAGAAGCCCACGGCTCTAAAATCACTCTAACAGGTTGTTTTTTGGCATTACTCACTCGAATTTTAACCATTTTTATCTCTGTTGATCGTTAGCAACTGTTCTAAACCACCCACTGCCCCAGCGTCACCCGCTCATTACCGCCATAATCGCGCAAGGTTTCGATCTGCACAAAACCAGCTTGCACAAACAACTCGCGCACAGCAATCCCCTGATCATAACCATGCTCAACCAATAACCAACCAGCATCCAGCAAATGCCGCCCTGCGCCCGCCACAATCTGCACCAAATCCGCCAGCCCCTGCTGCTGCGCAGTCAAAGCAGTAATCGGCTCATGTGTTAAGGCCGCGAGATGCGTATCATCAGGATCAATATACGGTGGATTACTCACGATCAGGTCAAACACTTCGGCATCAGCTAACACTGTAAACCAAGAACCATGACGGAATTCACAATTGCTTAGGCTATTTTTGATCGAATTAGAACGCGCAACCGCCAAAGCCGCCGCCGAAAAATCACTCGCCACTACTTGCCACGCTGGACGCTCACTGGCCAGTGACAAGGCAAT
>JBBKWW010000115.1:0-16169 GCA_037969155.1 Moraxellaceae bacterium | reverse complement strand
CTCCCTCAGTTGTGTGCATCGGGTGAGATTTTAGGGAAGTTGTTTGGAGACCGTGGCTATTTGGGCAAGAACTGGAAGCAGATGATGAGTGAGTTAGGCGTTGATTTGATTACTCGACTCAGACGCAAAATGAAACCGCAAACGATTGATCCATTTGATGAAGCTGCGTTGAGGAAGCGTGGTATTTGTGAGCTGCCAGAAAATCGCTGCCATCCACCTCAGAATTAAGCCGGCTATGGGCGTTAAAAATCCTTGCTTTGTTTGTCAAACAATCGAACGATCACTAAGGGTTGGCCGTTTTTAGTTCGATCCTGATCTTAAAAAATCATTTAAATACAATATACTAACCTTTTGTATGCAGTTTTTTTGAAGTGATTAAGCGTATCAGCTTGTTTTTTTTAATCATAACGATAATAATTCTCATTATCGTTTTTATGATTGGAAGTGATTTAATGACCGCTCAACCTCGCTTACCTTCCGATATGAATAATCTGAGTTATTTGAATCGACAGGCACAATTTGAATCGAATGTGCGCAGCTATCCGCGCAAATTGCCACTCGCCATCGCACAAGCAGAAGGCTGTTGGATCACTGATGTTGAGGGTAAGCGCTACTTGGATTGTTTGGCAGGGGCGGGCACGTTGGCGCTTGGGCATAATCATCCATTGATCATTCAAGCCATTCAGGATGTGTTGGTTAGTGGCATGCCCTTGCATACCTTAGACTTGACCACACCGTTAAAAGATCAGTTTTCGGAATACCTGCTTTCTTTTTTGCCCAATGGGGTAAATAGCTACTGTTTGCAGTTTTGTGGCCCAACAGGGGCAGATGCAGTTGAAGCAGCACTCAAACTAGCAAAGACCTATACAGGACGTAGCGGGGTGTTGAGTTTTTCGGGTGGCTATCATGGCATGACGCAAGGTGCATTAGCGGTGACGGGTAATCTCTCACCCAAAAATGCAGTCGCAGGTTTGATGCCAAATGTACAGTTCATGCCCTATCCCCATGAATACCGCTGTCCACTGGGAATTGGCGGTGATGCAGGGGTTGAAGCATTAAGCTACTACTTTGAGCAGTTTTTGACCGATGTCGAAAGCGGTGTCTGTAAGCCTGCTGCGGTTATTTTGGAAGCAATTCAAGGTGAAGGCGGGGTAAATCCAGCCCCGATTGCATGGTTGCAGACTATTCGGCGTGTAACCGAAGCGCACGATATTTTGTTGATTATTGACGAGGTTCAGACAGGCTTTGCACGGACGGGCGATATGTTTGCCTATCAAGCTGCAGGGATTGAACCTGATATCGTGGTGATGTCAAAGGCGATCGGTGGTGGTCTGCCATTGGCGGTGTTGGGCTTAAAGCGCAAGTTTGATGCATGGCAGGCTGGTGCGCATACGGGAACATTCCGAGGTAATCAGCTGGCGATGGCGACAGGTCTGGCCACACTGCAATACCTAAAACAGAATGATATTTCGAGCAAAACCAAGCGTCAGGGTGAATGGCTAAAACAAAAATTTGCATCCTTACAAAAGCAATATGCTTGTCTGGGTCAGGCGCGTGGTCGTGGCCTGATGTTGGGTCTAGAAATCATCGATCCACAGCAAGCGCCTAATCATTTGGGCAGTTATCCCGCCGATCCGAATCTGGCTATGCAGTTGCAACAGGCATGTTTTGAGCAAGGCTTATTGCTTGAACGGGGTGGACGGCAGGGTACAGTTTTACGCTTGTTGCCGCCATTGATCATTCAGGATGCTGAATTACAGCTAATGTTAGACAAACTGACAGCGGCATTGCAACAGGTCTACTCCGCACGGTCGTTGTTGGAGCAAGGCTAAATCATGACACATGCATCACGACCATCTGAGTCATGGACAAGCTCTGAACCGGTGGTTATTACCCAAGCGGATACCTCGGTATTGAATGGACTACTAGATCGGCAGCCTGCAGCCATTCAATCCTACCAGTCAGGGATGCAACAGGCGCTACAAGCAGTTAGTCAGTGGTTGACCCAAGATCAAATGTACTCTGGGTTGCCTGTGAGTGCCCTACAAGATCAGATTCAGTTACAAGTGACCGATCAAGGGCTTGGGTTGTCTGCTGCGATTGAGCATGCTGTGGCGGATTATTTACAGCACAGCTTGGCGGTACATCATCCGTATTGTGTGGCACACCTGCACTGTCCTACCTTGGTGGTCAGCCAAGTGGCAGAGCTGCTGATGAATGCCAGCAATCAAAGCTTGGATTCATGGGATCAGAGTCCATCGGCCAGTGTGATGGAGGTCAAGCTGATAGCGTGGCTCAGAACTCGACTGGGGTATCCGTCGGGTGATGCAGGCGTGTTTACCAGTGGGGGAACGCAAAGCAATCTGATGGGGTTGCTGTTGGCACGTGACCGTGTGGTACAGCAGGTGTGGCGGCAGAGGGTACAAACGCATGGCTTACCCGCAGATCATCAGCGGATCAAAGTGATTTGCTCTGCCAATGCGCATTTTTCAGTGCAAAAAAACATGGCGTTGCTGGGCTTGGGATTTGGCTCAGTAGTTAGTGTGCCGGTGAATATCAATGGGCAGATGCAGATCAGTGCATTGAGCCAAATAGTAGCGCAATTACAGAAAGATGGCGCCGTGATTGCCGCGATTGTGGCCACTGCAGGCACAACTGATTCAGGTGCGATTGATGCACTATTGGAGATTGCAGAGATTGCCATGCAGCATCAGATTTGGCTGCATGTCGACGCGGCTTGGGGAGGAGCATTATTGCTGTCCAAGAACTATCGACATTGGTTGAATGGGATTGAATTGGCCGATTCGGTCACGCTGGATTTTCATAAGCATTTTTTTCAGCCGATTAGCTGTGGGGCATTTTTGCTCAAAGATCCTGCCAATTATCAACTGATGCACTATCAGGCCGATTATCTGAATTCAGCGTTTGATGAGTCGCAAGGTGTACCCAATCTCGTAGCCAAGTCATTACAGACCACTCGCCGCTTTGATGCACTCAAGCTGTGGATGAGTTTAGAGGCTTTGGGATTGGATCAATTCAGTCAACTGATTGAGCATGGCATTCGATTGGCTCAACAGATTGCTCTCATCATCCAACAGACGGCTGAGATGACGCTGTTGCAACCCCCACAGCTCTCAAGTGTGTTGTTCCGCGTGACCCCCACTGCTTTACACCACAGCCATTGGGACGCATTCAATCAAGCCTTGGCAGATCGTCTACTGGCAGCAGGACAGGCCAATATCGGGGTGACCAGATTCCAAGATCAGACCAGTCTCAAACTCACCTTATTAAATCCCAGTACCCAACTGAGCGATCTTCAGCAATTGCTCAGCCTCATACAACAGCAGGTCAAGCAGATTTTGACCACCGCATCGGAGTCATTGGCATGAAATCTTTAGCCAATCGTTTGGCAATGCAGCATCTGATCAATGCGTATAGTCAAGAAACAGGACGGGGCGATCTGCTAGCGGTTGAACAGCAAAATAAAACCCAGCGCCAAATCAGCCAAAACCAGACTTTACTGTGGTTGAGCTTACATCCACTCAGCTTAACGGTGGCTGTACCACTGAGCTATGTCAGTGCAGTGGGGCGACATCGCTTAGCCAGCTTGCCGTATGTCTGGCGCGATCATCAGTGGCGTAGCTTGAGTGCTGTGACCTTGGTGAGTTTGCTGCTCGAAGATATTGTGCAATCTAACTCACAGGGATTAGATGCAGCCAGTTTGGTTGAGCGATGGGTGCAAAGTCGGGATGCATTGGCATTTTTTTTGCAGCATCGCATGGCTGACTTGGATCAAATCACTGCATTACAACAAAATTTTGTACAGTCAGAACAATCCTTGTTGCTGGGTCACGCCATGCACCCTTCGCCGAAAAGTCGTCAAGGATTTGTACACCAAGACATTGTACGATTCTCACCCGAAACACAAGGTCAGTGCCAATTGCACTTTTGGTTGGTGCATCCTGATGCGATTGCTGAAGGGGATGCTTTTGATCGTTCAACAGGAGATTTACTGCGCGCTGAATTGATAGGGTCTCATCTTTTGACGGCGACACAGCAGAGGACATTGGCTGAATATCCGACATGGAAGCTGTTGCCATTACACCCATGGCAGGCACGTTACCTGATGGGACAGCCTGTTTGGCAGCAGTTGCAGCAACGTGATCAAGTGCTGAACTTGGGTGAATTGGGCTGGCAACTGTCGCCATCAACCTCGGTGCGTACCTTGTGTGGTGCAGCACCGTGGATGTTTAAGCCATCTTTATCTATCTCGATAACCAATTCGGTACGAATTAATCTCTATCGAGAGTGTCTACGTGGCGAAATGAGCTGTCGTCTGTGGCATAGCGCGTTTGGGCAACAACTCAAACGTGATTATCCTAGCCTAAAGGCCATCAATGATCCTGCATGGATTGCGGTGCAATTGGATGGACAGGTCATCAATGAGACCATTTGTATCTTGCGTGATAATCCATTCGTACAGGGTCAGCAAGTCAGTTGTATGGCAGCGCTGTGTCAGGATCAACCCGATCAGCCACGTAATCGTTTGAATGCTATTTTGTCAGCGCTGGCGCAACGTCATCAACAGTCCGAACAGGCGATTGCTCAGGCATGGTTTGAGCGATTTTTGCAGGTGGCGGTTGAGCCAATGTTAGCGATTTATCATCGCTATGGCATGGCGTTTGAAGCACATCAACAAAACACCCTGCTTGAGTTGGTCGAATATTGGCCAGCGCAATTTTGGTTGCGTGATAACCAAGGCTTTTATTATATCGAAGAAAAGGCCAGCCACATTATACAGATGTTTCCGGTGTTGGCGGGCGCGGCTGAATCAGTTGGCAGTCGCGATTTTGTCGATGAGCGCTTTATTTATTATTTCTTCGGCAATACCTTGTTTGGCTTAGTTAATGCACTAGGGGCGACGGGGGCAATTGGTGAGCGTGCGCTATTGACGCAGTTACAAGCTTGTTTACAACGCCAGCAGCAGCTGTATCCAGAGAGCAGTTTGCTGCAAAGGGTCTTACATGAGCCAACGCTGCCCTATAAAGGCAATCTGATGACTCGGCTACACGAGCTAGACGAGTTGGTTGCCCCTGTCGAATTTCAATCTGTTTATTTGCAGATTGATAACCCCTTGTATGTTGAGGCAGTGAGTCATGCGCAGCAGCAACCGCCCAGCCATCCGCTGGTGGCGGAGGTGAAACATGCTTGATTTTATTGGCATTGGCTTGGGGCCATTTAATTTGAGTTTGGCGGCGCTACTGCATGAGCAACAGCAATCCACTGAGCATGCTCAATTGGAGTATGTGTTTTTTGAACAAAAATCACAGTTCTCTTGGCACGATGGCATGCTGCTACCGAATACAACCTTGCAAGTGCCATTCATGGCGGATTTGGTCAGTATGGTTGATCCCACCAGTCGGTTTAGTTTTTTAAATTATTTAAAGCAGCATGATCGGCTGTTTCAGTTTTATTTTTTGGAAAAGCTGCATATTCCACGCTTGGAGTATAACCACTATTGCCAATGGGTCAGTCAGCAACTGGATCGATTGCATTTTGATCATCGGGTTTTGGATATTCGAGCATTGCTTGATGGCGGATTTGAGGTTCGGGTGCAGCAGGGTGATAAACAGCAGTGCTATCAGACTAAGCATTTGGTATTAGGTACAGGTACAGTACCGACTTTACCCACATGTTTGCAGCAATTGATGCAGCAACATCCTGAGCGCTGCTTTCATTCGGCATGGTACGCACAGCGGATGCCAACCCACCAGTCAGGTGATGTGGTGGTTCTAGGCTCTGGACAGTCGGCGGCAGAAGTATTTGCGTCATTATTCGATCAACAATGTGATCCACAAGGACAGGCTAAATTTGCACTGCATTGGTTGACCCGCTCGGCGGGATTTTTCCCAATGGAATATTCGGCACTGGGTTTGGAGCATTTTACCCCAGATTATATGCAGTATTTCTATGCGTTACCGCAGGTATTGAAGGATCAATTGATCCCGAATCAAGGCTTGTTTTATAAAGGAATTAGTTTTTCGACCATCGCGGATATCTATGAAAAATTCTATCACCGTACCATTGCAAATCAGCCTTTACAGGCCACGATTTCGGGGCTGAGTGAGTTGTGTGCTGCGCGGATGGATCACGGACGTGTGGTGTTGCAATTCCGCCAATTGCAACAGCAGACCCTGTTTGAGGTGGTCACCGATCATGTAATTGCGGCGACGGGCTATCAACATCGGCTGCCCGATTGCTTAGCGGGGTTGTCAGAGGTGTTGGCTTTGGATGCCCAGCAGCGGCTCCAGATCGATTTGGATTATCGCGTGCAGCATCATGCGACTGGACAGATCTTTGCTCAAAACGCCGAGCTACACACACATGGGATTGGTACACCTGATTTGGGGATGGGTGCTTATCGTGCAGCAACAATTGCCAATCAATTGTTGGGGTATACGGCATTTCGATTGGGTGAACAACAGACATTTCAGCGTTTTGGGGCTCCAGCAATCGTATCAGAGACAGCAACCGTACAGGTTGCTGCGCTATGAGGTCAGGCTGGCGATTAAATAGTGCTTATTTATTGTTAATGTGTGGGTTTTTATTTGTTTTTACCGAAACGATTTTGTCACCTTTTTATCCGCAATTCTTTGCACAGGTTTTCGGTGTTGAGGACTTGGCACTAACTGGACAGTATGTGGCGTTATGTCGACTCACTGTGCTGCTTAGTGCGCCGATCTGGGGGTTTATTGCACGGCATTATGATCCGCTCAAGCTGTTGATTATTGGGCAAAGTGTGGCCACAGTCGTGACATTACTGCTATCACAAGCCTCAAGTCTCTCGGTGTTTTTGGGGTTGTCGGTGCTGTTGCTGTTGTTTAAGAGCAGTTATTTTTTGTTTTATAGCTTGTTGATTGAGTTACAAGGCAAGAAAAAACAAGCTAGTACGGTGGGTCAAGTCCAGTTGGTTGTGCATGCGGCGTTGATTGCATCGGCGCTGGCCAGTGCATGGGTGTTGGAGCTGACCAATCCGCTACAGATGTTCGTGGTGGTGGCCTTGCTAGATCTGTTGCAGGTGGGGCTCTGTGTGTTGGTGTTTCGCCATCGTCGCCAAAATACCAAGTTATTGCACGCCAAGACAGCGTCAATCCAATCACCGATCCACTCAATATCAACCAACGATGCCGATGTTGCTGTTTCGCCTGCCACTCCATCAGCATGGGCAGCTCGCACCATCATGGCCTATGGGTTGTTGGTGTTGGGCTTTAGCATCGCGACCAATAGTGTTCGACCTTATCTAACGGCGTATAGCAGTGAGGTGTTGGGGGTAGATCGGCTGTCTTCGGCTTATTTGTATCTGATTCCATCCGTGATGGCTTTTGCTGTCTTTCCAATTTTGCATGCCGCTTGGGTCAAGCGGATTCAAGTCCAGCAAGCCTATGCGCTGATGTTGCTGCTACTGACGCTGAGCTTGGCATGGCAAGCCTTTGCACAGGGTTTCTATGAGTTGGTCGCGGCGCGCATGTTGTTTGGTTTTAGCATGTTATTGGGGCAGGCATTGCTGGAGATGTATTTGTTTGCTAACGCAGCAGATAGCCCGCACTGGTATTTCAGTCTGTCGAGTACGGTGCAGCATGCAGGTCAACTTTTAGCCCCTCTGCTGGCGGCTTGGGTAGTGTTGGGCTGGGGCTTGGCTGCGCCATTTTGGTTGGCGGCGTTGATTTTGGCTGGCTCAGGGCTGGCAATTTATTGGGGGCTATCGGCTCATACCGCTTCTTTACCGTTACAACGGAGTATTTAACCTATGCGTATCGAAACACTATCCGTGACGCAATCGCAATGGCAGTTGGCAGGTCAGCGCTTGATTGAGATGACGATTGCTGAGTTTTTGTATGAAAAAATCATCACGGTCAGCGCACTTGGCGATGGGCAATATCATCTGGATCTTGGAGCAGAGCAATACCTATTTATGGGTCAGCATTACTTAATGGGGCATTGGTGTATCGAGACTGGTTCTGTGCATCGCAAAGGCGAGCATCAATCTGCATGGGATTTGAGTCAGTTGATTGTGGCGATTGCCAACCGCGTTGAGGTGAAGCCATTTACGTTGGCATATCTGATCAAGGAGATGAATCAAACATGGTTGGCCGAAGCACATCTGCTGAATGCTGAGCGTCCGAGTAGTGATGCGTTGATTGATTTGCCTGCTGCGGAAATCGAGGGCGCACTGCGCGGTCATCCGTGGTTGGTGATGAGCAAAGGACGCTTGGGATTTGGTTATCAGGACTATCGGGATTTTGCACCTGAAATGCAGCAACAGCAAGCGCTGTTCTGGGTCGCGGTACATCGAGATTTGGCAGTCTATCGCAGTACGCCGGCATGGGATGCAGAGCACTTGTATCAGCACGAACTCGATGCTGAGCAACGACAGCAGTTTATCAGTCAGATTCAAGCACGTGGTCAAAATCCTGAGGCGTATTACTATTTGCCCGTGCATCCTTGGCAATGGCATCAATGGCTGGTCAGCACCTATGCGGGTCAGATCGCCCAAGGCCAGATCATTGCTTTGGACTGGTCATCGGATCAGTATCTGCCGATGCAGTCGATTCGTACCTTTAGCAATACTACTGCACCGCAGCGGCACTATGTCAAACTGCCCTTGAGTATCTTTAATACTGCCGTCTATCGTGGGCTACCCTCTGCTCGCAATCAAGCGGCACCTGCATTGACCACATGGCTACAGCACACACTACAACAGGATGCACAACTGCAAGCAACAGGCGTGGTGATGCTTGGGGAGTTGGCGACGCTAACGATTCAGCAGCCGTGTTTTGATCAGGTAGAGGGTGCACCGTATCAATTCCATGAGTTGTTCGGCTGTTTATGGCGCGAGAGCGTACAGCCTTATTTGCAGCCCAATCAGCAAGTGCTGACCCAAGCTGCCTTGGTGCATCGAGATTTGGCGGGAAACTCAGTTGTAGCGGCATTGGTTGAGCGCTCAGGTCTAGTGCCATTGGTTTGGCTTAAAACCTTTGTGCAGGTGTGTTTAACGCCTTTGCTGCATTGCTTGTATCGCTATGGCATGGTGTTTTCACCACATGGCGAAAACAGTCTGTTGATTCACGAAAACGGCGTGCCCAAACGCATGGTGATCAAAGATTTTATTGATGATGTCAATGTGGTGGACGAGCCTTTCCCTGAATTGGACAGCTTGCCTGCCGATACCGATCTATTGCTGCGTCATGCGGCCAAAGACCTTAGTCATTTTATTTTTACGGGTTTGTTTATTGTGCATTACCGTTATCTGTCGAGCATTTTTATGGCGGATTTTGGTTGTACTGAGGCCGAGTTTTGGCAGCAAGTTGCTGATGTGGTGACAGAGTTTCATGCCGCGCATCCAGCGTTACAGGAGCGCATTGCAAAATTTGAGATCCAGCGGCCAACATTTGAGCATATCTGCTTGAATCGGGTGCGTTTGTTTACCAAAGGTTATGCCGACGATGCAGAGCGACCAGAGCCAGTGATTTTAGATCCGATGGATAATCCGATTCACCCCGAAGTGCTGCAACGTTGGCATGCCCAAGCGGCAACCCCATAAGTCTGTCGTTGGATTGAAGATATTGAGCGTTGATCATATGTAACCCACAGGAGCAAGATGATGAAAACCAGATCGGCAGCTTTGCCAGATGCATATGCGTTGGATGATTACGCGGATGTCGCAATGGGTCTACGACAAGTGCGTTATCCAGAGGATATGCCATTGCTACATAAATGGATGAACACTGAACATGTGATTCCACAATGGCAGTTGAACAAGTCGATGATTGATTTAAGTGTGTATTTTGAAAAAATGCTGGCCGATGATCACCATCGCTTGTACTTGGTCAGTGTCAATGGAGAATGGGTCGGCTATACCGAGATTTATGAGGGTGCGCGTGATCGCTTGGGGCGTTATTACGATGCTGATCCAGATGATTTGGGCTGGCATCTGCTGTTGGGCGAAACATCGGTGTTTGGTAAAGGCTATTTGCGTCCCATCATACGGATGCTGACCCACTTTATCTTTGATCACAGTGCAGCCAAAAAAGTCGTTGGCGAACCCGATCACACTGTCAAGCCCTATGCTGTGGTGGCGGAGGCATTGTGTTATGAGTCGCAAGGTTTACTTGAGATGCCTGAAAAATTTGCGACTTTGTATTACTGCCATCGTGAGCATTTTTTGAGTGTATATCCCAAACTCAGCCCATCGATACGCCACGGCGAACCGGTATAAGCAGGGCGAATGCGCTATGTCTTTTGTGTCAAATCAGTCGGATTTTTGGACGGAAGTTGATCTATTTACTCTGGTTTGACGGCGAGATCAGCACATTTTGCATGAATTCCCACACGCATACGGATGACTAAAAGCGAAGCCTCTCTCTTTTTTAGCCATTTCGAGGCATTTTCTTAAAAAATCTTCCTATCGTACGTTTGCCCTGCTGGCATAAAGCCGGATTGTCTTATCCTGATGCTTTAATGTATAATGATAGTTATTATCATTAGCTTTAGTATTGTGACTTATGACTATTGATGTGATCGGCTGGCCTGTGGTGCACATGCACTTTTCAGGCGAGATTGATGAGGCTGAGTTTGCAGGCTGGTTGAAACAAACCAGTGCATTGCTGGCACAGCAACAATCGTTTGCGATTGTGACTTCGAGTGCTGCCGATGTGCAGTTGCCTGCCAATTATCGTCAGCTTGAGGCAGTTTGGTACAAGGTAAGTACAGCACTACTGGGGCAGTATTGTGTTGGCTTGGCACGCTTAGCCAGTTCAGCGGAACAGTATCAACATTTAAATGGCAAGGCGATGCACAACGCATGGCCCTGTCCTTATTTTGTCAGCCAGTCCTTGGATCAAGCTATGACTTGGGCAACTCAAAAAATGGTGGGGCAATGAGTCACTCCACTGCTGAGTCAGCACCGCTGTTGGTGGGTAAGCCGCTGCAACTGACTGTGCTTGCTATTGTATTGCTGTATTTGGCACATGCTTTACCGCTGTATTTTTTTAACGTGGCGATGCCAGCGATTTTGCGCACACAAGGTATGGATTTGCGCTGGATCGGCATGTTATCGCTGTTGTATTTGCCATGGGCGTTTAAGTTTTTTTGGGCGCCTTTAGTGGATCGTTATTTTATTCCGAGTCTTGGGCGGCGGCGCACTTGGCTAGTGTTTACTCAATTGTCGGTGATTGCTGGTGTGGTGATCTTGGCGCTGACTGGGCTGGATTATGGGTTGTGGCCGTTTATTTTGACGGGTCTGTGGATTTCGACACTGGCTGCGACACAAGATATTGCGATTGATGGCTATGCTGTTGAGACATTTCCAAGTCAGCAATACAACATTGCCAGTACCGCTCAAAGTATTGGCGTTGCATTCGGCAGTATGTTGGGTGGAGCAGGGACGCTGTGGTTATACGAATCATATGGTTGGCAACCTGCGCTATTGAGTTTGGCGGCTTTGATTACGCTGACCCTGTTGGCGTTAAAACTGGTACGCGATCCCAAACCCGACGATGCGTCATTTTTGACCAAATATCGTCCTAGTCTACGGCGCGTTTTTGCACGGCCAGAGATCCGACGCCTGCTATTGGTGATTGTGATCTATCGAGTAGTTGAAGCGCCTGCCATGGCCATGCTCAATCCCATGTTGGTGGATGCTGATTGGTCGCTGACTAAAATTGGATTGTTGTTTTCGGTATTTGGCGCTTTGGTGGGACTATTGGCGGCAGTCAGTGCAGGTTGGCTGGTCAAGCGTGATGGTGCGATCCGATGGCTGATTGGGGCAGGTTGGTTGCGTAGCGTGGCATATGGCTTGTTGGCGCTAGGCTTGCTGACGGGGCTAATGAATACTTGGACGTTTGCAGTAGCTGTGTTGGTGATTTTGGCGATTCGCTATCTCGCGATGACCGCACTGTATGCTTATTTTATGCAGCACTGTTCGCGGCAACAGGCAGGTACTGACTTTACCGTGCTGGTATGTTGTGAGTTGTTGGTGTACTTCCTTGGTGCTGCATTATCTGGTTTTTTAGCCAAGCCGTTAGGCTATGGCTGGTTTTTTTTGCTGTTGTGTATTTTATCTTGTGTCAGCGTGTTCCTCAGCCAAATGCTTATGCGTCCAGCCACGGTGTCTACTGATACGCCTTCTGCGTCACCCTCTTAGGAGCAGTTCATGCGTCTTAGTTTATTAAGTCTGTCTTTGTTATCGATCATGCTCAGCCCGCAGTTGTATGCTGAAGTTGTGGCAGATGATACAGAACAGCCGTCGCCAGCAACTCAAACGCTCGAACCAATTATGGTCAGTGCCACCCGCACCCCAAGCAGCATTGCTGAAATTGCAGGTGCGGTACAAAGTATCTCGCGCGAGCAAATTGAGCAACAGGCCGCTGCGGGACGCAAAATTGCAGATGTACTGTCGCAATTAGTGCCGTCTTTAGGGGGCAGCAGTGGCACGACCAGTAACTACGGCCAAACCATGCGTGGTCGTCAAGTGCAGTTTATGATTGATGGGATTCCACAGACAGGTTCGCGCGATATTTCGCGCCAACTCAACAGCATCAGTCCCGCGTCTGTTGAGCGAATTGAAGTGCTGTCGGGGGCAAGCAGTTTGTATGGTTCGGGGGCAACGGGCGGCATTATTAATATTGTCACCAAGCGCAATCAAGGTGAGGCATTCGCGTTCCGAACCGAAGTCGGTGTCACGGCAGGGCGTAAGTTTTCGAGTGATGCTTTGGCCTATGAGCTTGGGCAAAGTGTCAGTTTTGCACGGGATCAAATGGATGGTTTTTTGGGTGCAAATATCACGCAACGTGGCGCACAGTTGGATATGCGTGGTGATCGGATTGCACCAGAACCTGCCCAAACCGACCGTCAAGACACACAAACGCTGGATGTGAATGGGCGGCTCAATATTCAGTTGACCGATACGCAAAGTCTCAGTCTGGCAGGACAGTATTATCAGGATGAACAAGATTCGGACTACGCGCCCGATTATGGAGTGAATTTGGCGTACTTACTGAATCCTGCCCTAGATCCTAGCTTAAAGGCAGTCAAAGGGCTGCAATTGGATCAGCAGCCCCATACTGACCGTCACAGCGTCAGTGTCACCTACCGCAATCAAGATCTGTTCGGTCAAACCCTGACGGCTGAAGCCTACTATCGTCAAGAAAATGGGCGTTTTTCCCCTTTTGCATCTTACGTGGGGGGAACCACCCGTGCGCAACAGTTTGTGATGGGTCTGCCAATTGCCGATACTGATAAAATCGCCGTATTGCGCAATGCATATGCGGTATTGCAGTCTGAGTCTAAGGTTGACATGCTGGGGCTACGTACTGCCTTACAGTCAGACGTTAACCTGCTAGATCGCCCCGTGACATTGACCTATGGGGTCGATGTGCAGCAAGAAAAAAACAGTCAATTTGCAGATGGGGTGGATCTACGTCAGTTTATGGCCAGTAGCGGCGTTCAAAATCCATATACAGGCAAGCAGTATGCCTTTGGACCCGCTGTGGATTTAAAAACACTGGGCGTTTTTGCACAGTCTAGCGCCCAAGTTACAGATGATCTGACTCTCAAAGCAGGTGTACGCTTTGAGCAGATCGATAGCCAAAGTTCGGCATTTACGCCAGCCACTGAGTTAGTGTTTGCCGAGTATTTGGCAGGCTATGCTGTGGCTTATCCGACTGCGAATGTTGCGGCAGGACAAGTCAAACACCATGCGACCTTATTAAATCTTGGTGCGGTTTATGACCTCAATGCAGATCAACAACTGTTTGCGAATTTTTCGCAGGGGTTTAGCTTGCCAGACATGCAGCGTACGTTGCGGGATGTACAGCCAGATTTTGTGGTGCGCAGCAGTACAGTTGATCCAATCCAAGTCGATAGTCTGGAAGCGGGTTGGCGAATGCAGTCAGCCGATGATCTGAGCGCGAGTATCACAGCATTCTATAATCGCTCGGATAAGGTGACACAATTCCAGCGGGACTTTAGTGTCAGTGTGGCGGATACTGATGAGCGTATTTATGGTGCAGAAGCCAGCGTACGCTTGCCACTGAGTGCTGTCTGGAACGTCGGCGGAAGTGTGGCGTACACGCGTGGTCAGTTCAAAGACACGGCGGGGGTATGGCGTGAGCTGAATGCTTATCGGGTTACACCACTCAAAGGTACGTTATTCAGTGAATGGAATGATCAGAACGGGCATGGTGTTCGCGTGCAAATGTTGGCAATCGGTGGCTCAGATCGTGCTTATCAAGATTCCCTGCAAGCCAGCTTTGACCAAAATGTACGCCCGACCAAAGCGGCCGAGATTAAAGGTTATGCGGTGATGGATGTCTTGGCACATGCAGCCTTGCCTAAAGGACAGCTTAACTTGGGGGTCTATAATGTATGGAACAACGAATACCGCACGGTCTATAGCCAAGAAGCAGTGGCAACTTATGGCAAAATGTCGAGTATTCCTGCCGAGGGACGTACTGTCGCTTTGAGTTACTCAATTGACTATTAGGGATCGGCGCAGAAAACGGAAGTTAAAGGACGTTAGCGCCAATTCGAGATAAGCCTATGCCGCTTTTTGCGGTGTAGGTCTCAAGCACTGAATCCCAAAGCCCCACGCGTCGGTGGTCAGCACATAGGCAACAAGTGTGCTCAAGATCGTGTTGAATAATCCTGACTTTGAACAATGGCGGCTAACAGATGCAATTTAAGTCAGTAGAACCAATCCACTGAGGCTCTGCCACGTCCAGCCAACTCGACGAATCTGGATGCATCTGGATGCATCTGGATCGTATTGAAAAATTAGAAAATAAATCAGATGTTTACAGCTGATCACAATTGAGATAAAAGCTTTTAAAGTTGCGCCCACCAGCCACTTGAAACCAAATCAACAGCGTCACAATCTCTGAGAGATTAATTCCTGTTGCACGCCTGCGCTTGCAATCCTTATCCCGAATTGGCGTTAGCACAGATATTTGGCCGATATCGACCAACCCTGTGCCATCGTAAGCTTGAAATCGTTGTGAGGTACGCGTTCACTGTTAGAAAAAAGGGCAGCACGTCAGTATTGTCTTCGAAAAACACCAGCCAAAAATCATCAGCTGGGTCGTCAGATTAGCGCAAAATCAACTGCAAACCGTGTTCCACCACCTCAACCACACACCACGGTTGTTCGGCAGTGGGCAAATGTAAATCGAATGGTGTCCCCAGCAACTGATAGCAGTGTTGCGCTCCAGCCACATCATTCTCGGCAGGCAAGGTCAACGATTGTAGCGCCCAGTCCCCCACCACTCGGCCTTCCTGCACAAATACCGAGGCATATTCGCCAGTCAGCTGATGCTCGATATTAAGGCGTTGCTGCACACGCATAAAGGTCAGCCGATAATCACCGCACATCAGCTCTGTTTTTGGTAATTTGGCTGCTGTGCGCAGTGAGGGCAGCGTGGATGGTCGCGGCTGCACTGGCAATGCTGCCGTCATATTGGAGGTGAGGCTAGGTACGACTACACTTTGTACCGTTTGGCGTGTTACGTTCTGCCCAGTGTTGTGGGTAGATTCTTGTACCACCGGTGCTACAACGTCTTGGACGGTTTTTGCATCAAGCCCATCAGTATCTAGATTCAATGGCAATAATGCTGGCGCTGTTGATTGCACATCATCTGTCACGCTTGTTTCTACTGTATTTTTCACATGATCTGTATCATCAGCGGTGGACGTTTGGATTGGATCATCGACCTCAGCCATTTCTGTATCGGATCGTTCGACTGGCAAAATCGCCACAGTGAGTGAATCAGCCACTGACGCTTTGTTGGTTAACTCTTCAGGCTCATGCGCCTCGAGATCAGGTAAATCGATGACGGAGGGTTGTTGAGGCTCAGCTTCGGGCTCAAGCTCGACGGGCAGCGCACTGAGTGGCAAATCGGACGGCATATCAGCTCCTGCTGCTGTGTCAGGATCGACGATTGCGTCAGGCAGATGTACGGTCGGCGGCGTATCTTGGGCGACCACGACATCGGTTATTGTATCGGCAATCGGACTCACCGAAACAGCAGCACGTACCGGTTTGGGCGGAATCGGCTGAATGTTCAGCAACTTCTGAATCAAGCCACTGAGTGCGGTCAATTCAGGATATTCTGGCA
>JBBKWW010000114.1:0-15038 GCA_037969155.1 Moraxellaceae bacterium | reverse complement strand
TCCCAACACTCGCGCTGAATGCACAACCTGCACTCATTGACCAATTACAACAGCAACGACCAGACCTTAAACTGGTGATTTCTGCTGCACTGTATGAATTGAATTTACCCATTGCTGGTTATCACTTGCGGCATGCGGATTTATTGCCGTTGAAAGCGTTACCGCACCGAGATGAGCAACAATTATGGTTTGCATCGGTACATGACACCGCATCGATCACCACCGCTGATCTGCTGGGTGTGGATGCCATGATCTTGGGAGCGGTATTACCGACCGCCAGTCATCCTGAGCAGGCGGGCATAGGCTGGGATCGGTTTCAGCATCTCGCGAGTCTGGCGAATTGTCCCGTGTATGCCCTAGGTGGCCAATCACCTGCCACACTGAGCACCGCACAGCAGCATGCAGGCTATGGCGTGGCAGGGATTCGCGGCATGTTGGGCTAGTGCGGGTGCGCTTGGTTGAGTGAGCATTGGCCTTGTGCGGCTTGATGGACTTGTAACGTGCTGTGCTGAATGCCGAAATGCTGGCGGAGTTGTTCGGCAATCGCATCTTGTTCGCCATCTGACAGTCCCAGCGGCGCGGTCAAATGCGCCGTTAACGCCACTTCCGTGGTGCTTAAACTCCAGATGTGCAAGTCATTGACGGCAGTCACGCCTTGCTGTGTGGCAAGATAGTGCTGTACGGCCAGATAGTCGATATGGCGTGGCACAGCTTGTAGCGATAAGCGCACCGAATCCCGCAGCAAGCCCCATGTGCCGATCAAAATCACTGCGACGATCAGCAAGCTCATGATCGGATCAATCCATAACCAGCCTGTCCACAGCATGCCCAGCCCCGCCAAAACCACACCGAGTGATACAGCCGTATCAGCGGCCATATGTAGATACGCGCCACGGATATTCAGATCATCTGCGCTGCCACGCATAAATAGCCACGCCGAAAAGCCATTGATTAACACCCCAATGCCCGCCACCACAGCGACGGTCATGCCGTGTACAGGGGCTGGCTGCTGGAGCCGTTGCATGGCCTCCCAACCAATCCATGCACAAGCAAAAATCAAGAGCATGGCATTGGTCAGCGCGGCTAAGATAGATGCGCTGCGTAGGCCATAGCTGTAGTGTGCAGTGGCGGCACGCTTGGCTAGCATGATGGCGAGCCACGCAATCATTAAGCCGAGCACATCGGATAGATTGTGTCCAGCATCGGCCATCAGCGCCGTAGACTGTGCGATGACCCCATAACTAAATTCGATCAGCACAAAGCCAATGTTGAGCGCAATCGCAATGGCAAAAGCACGACCAAAGCTCTGCGGCGCATGATGGTGTCCCGCATGTGAGTGTGCGTGATCAGTGCTCATATTTAGCTTCTCGGTAAGGTCATTTGATAAAAATACAGTACACCCACAAGCACAGTTGAGGGTGCTGCCGCTGATCAAGACTGGGCGGATGCTTTAGCTGGTACTGAGCCAAACCAACGATATAGACACGGCAAGACCAGCAAGGTCAGCAGGGTAGACGATAAAATCCCCCCAATCACCACCGTCGCCAGTGGTCGCTGTACCTCTGCCCCTGTCCCCGTCGCCAAGGCCATCGGCACGAATCCCAGTGAGGCGACCAACGCGGTCATCAATACCGGTCGTAGCCGATGTTGTGCGCCATGCCAGACCGCATCAACGCGCGGCATGCCATCGCTGTATAGCTGTTTCATAACACTGAGCATGACCAGACCGTTCAGCACTGCCACGCCTGACAGCGCAATAAAGCCTACGCCAGCTGATACAGAAAGTGGAATATCACGTAGCCACAGCGCCACGATGCCGCCTGTCAATGCAAACGGAATGCCCGTAAATACGATCAGACTGTCGCGTAGATTGCCAAACATCGCCACCAATAATAACAACACCAGCAGCAATGCCAAAGGAATCACCAGTGTTAAACGCTGCTGTGCCGAGTGCAGATTTTCAAATTGCCCACCATAGCCGAGCCAGTAGCCGCTGGGTAGTTCAATCTGACGGGTCATGACGTGTTGTACCTCTTGTACAAAGGAGCCCAGATCACGTTGCTGCACATTTGCGGTGACCACCACGCGGCGCTTGCCATCTTCGCGGCTGATCTGATTGGGAGCCTCGACCAGCCCGACTTGCGCGACCTGTGCGAGAGTGGTGGTTCCGCCATTGGGTAAGGTCAGCAGCAATTGGCTGAGTGTTGCAATTGGGTCAGCCTGTTCGGGTTGCCGAATCAATAGCTCAAAACGCCGATCACCTTCCAGAATCTGACCCGCAGGTAGACCACCCACGGCCACACGGACGGCGTTTTGAATCTGTTCAGTATCGAGTCCATAGCGTGCGGCCTGTTGCGGTAGAATACGTACCGATAGCACCGGCTGCGCTTGAGTTTGCTCAATATTCACTTCAGTTGCACCCTCAATCTGGCTGAGTTGTTGTGCCACTTTCTGGGCGATTTGATTCAACTGTTCCAGATCGTCGCCATAGATTTTAACGCCTAGATCACTGCGCAATCCGGAAATTAACTCATTAAAGCGCATCTCAATCGGCTGTGAAAATTCCGCACTACTGCCGACTTGTTGATCGACGACCGCTTGTAGTTGCTCTCGCAGCGCCGCCCGCGATAGCGTTGGGTCTGGCCATTCGGGTTGGGGTTTTAACATCACCACCATGTCCGAGATATTCGGCGGCATTGGGTCGGAGGCGACTTCGGCAGTGCCTGTGCGGGCATATACTGCTTCAATCTGGGGAAAACCTGCGATCAACTGCTGCTCTAGCTGCATTTGCATATGGACGGATTGGTTCAGACTGCTGCTGGGACTGCGTAGCGATTGAATCGCCAGATCGCCTTCGCTCAGGGTTGGGCTAAATTCACGGCCGAGTTGTGGCACTAACAGCAATGACAGGGTCACCAAGCACACTGCACTGACCAGCACTACGGGGGTCTGGTTCAGTGACCAGCGCAATATCGGTTGGTAGCATCTCGAAGCCGCACGCATCAGCCGATTAGGGCGCTCTTCGACTTTACCCGTCACCCACAGCGCCACCGCAGCGGGTACAAAGGTGATCGATAGCAGCATTGCGGCGAGGAGTGCCAGCATCACTGTGGCGGCCATCGGATGAAACAACTTGGCCTCGACCCCAGTCAGCGCAAACACGGGCAGATACACCACCAGAATAATCAGTTGTCCGAATAGTAGGGGGCGGCGTGCATGTTTAGCGGCGAGAAATACCGCAGTGAAGCGCTCTTGTCGCGTCAGTAAGCGGCCGAGTTGCTGTTGTTGCTGCGCCAGTCGCAGCATGCAGCTTTCGACGATCACCACGGCACCATCGACAATAATGCCAAAATCCAATGCGCCAAGACTCATTAGGTTGGCACTGAGTCCACGTTGTAGCATCCCCGTAAAGGTCAGCAGCATGGCAATCGGAATCACCAATGCGGTGATGAGAGCCGCACGTAAATTGCCCAAAAACAGAAACAAAATTACGATGACCAGTAGCGCACCTTCCAGTAGGTTTTTTTGCACAGTGGCAATCGCCCGATCAACCAGATCACTGCGGTTGTACACACTCACCACGCGCACCCCAGCAGGCAGACTATTTTGCACTTGCTGTAGTTTTTGATCGACCGCTTGCGCCACGTCGCGGCTGTTTGCACCCATCATCATCATCGCCGTGCCTAACACGGTCTCACGGCCATTAAGCGTGGCTGCCCCCGTGCGTAGGCTTTCACCAAATTCGACTTGAGCCACGTCCGCAACCCGTACCACACCACCTGCAAAATTGGCAATGACAACATGGGCGATGTCGTCACGCGACTGTAATTGGGCCGGCACACGCACGCTAAATTGCTGGCCATGCTGCGCCACAAAACCCGCGCCACGATTACTATTGGAGCGCAGCAAGGCTTGCTGCAAGTCGTTTAAGGTTAGACCACGCGCCCCCAAAGCCGCAAGGTCAGGCTGTACGTGATACTCACGCACCTGTCCGCCGATACTGTTGATTTCAGCAATCCCTGCGACCTTGCGCAGTTGTGGTCGAATCACCCAGTCTTGTAGCTCACGTAAATCTGCTGGGCTGTAAGCCTGCCCATCGGCACGTTTGGCTTGTGGGTCAGCGACCACCACCCATTGATAGATTTCACCCAGTCCAGTAGAAATCGGTGCCATGATCGGATCAATCTCAGGCGGCAGCTGGTTGCGCACGTCTTGTAGCCGTTGTGCGATCAGTTGCCGTGCAAAGAAAATATCCGTGCCATCCTGAAAAACCACCGTGACTTGTGACAAGCCATAGCGTGACAGGGAGCGCGTCTGTGCCAGTTTGGGCAGGCCAGCCATCGCGGTTTCAATCGGATAAGTGATGCGTTGCTCGGCCTCTAGTGCGGTAAAACCAGCGGCTTGGCTATTGATTTGTACTTGTACATTGGTGATGTCGGGCACGGCATCAATCGGGAGATGCTGGTAGCTATACCCGCCAAGACCAATCAGTCCTAGCACGATCAGCATGACCCAGCCGCGCCCATGAATCATCGCGGCAATCCAGCGATCAAATAGGCTGGACTGATATAAATCGCCCTTAATGCGCATGGGTGGCCTCCGATTTCTCTAGCTCGGATTTGAGCGCAAAGCTGCCTTGCGTGACATAGCGCATGCCGATATTGAGCCCTTGCTGCACGGCAACCCAGTCGCTGTTTTGAGTGGGGTTTGGTGTTGCGAACAGTTGAATGTGCTGCGGATAAAATGTGACGGAGTCGCTACGATCCGCCGATTTCTCCTGCTGTATAAAGACCACCGTCTGACCGTCCATCTGCTGCAATGCAGATTTTGCCACCACCAGTTGTTCAAGCGTTGCGCTGCTGTAGATTTCGACGTTCACCGTACTGTTTGGGCGTAGTTCTGGTGCTGCTGCTTGTAGTTCAGCACGCAAGATCAGATGGCGAGTTTGTGGGTCAGTACTGATCTGCATGGGTAATGCACGGGCTTGATACTGCTGCCCAGTTGGGCTGCTGACGATCAGCGGTTGCTGTAGGTCTAGCTGATTCCATTGCTGGCTGGGAATGGCGATTTCTAGCCAGAGTCGGCTCAGATCGGCAATGGTCAGTAACGTGTCTGTGGGCTGCACATGCTCACCAATACTCAGATCTTTGCTGGTGATACTGCCGCTCATCGGCGCGCGCAAGGTGTAGCGACCTTGACCTTGTGTCGTCGCACCGAAGGCGCTCAGGCGTTGTTGTAAGGCACGTTGGCTGATTTGGCTGCGCTGCCAATCATGCTCTGCTTGCAGATAATCTTGTTTGGCCGAGATGCCTTGCTGCCAAAGTCCCCGTTCACGCTGATACGTCTGCTGTGCCAGCGCCAGATTGGCTGTGGCGGCCTTGAGATCGGCTTGTAAGTCAATCAGTTCGGGCAGTACCAAAACCGCCAAGGGTTGGCCTTTTCGCACGCTTGCGGCATGTCCGACCAGCACCTGTTCAATATAACCCGCCATCGGGGTCACTACATGCGCTTGTCGATCAGGGTTAATCGTGAGCGTTGCTAACCATGTACTGCTGCTGGAGAGCATTTGAGCTTGAGCCCGCGTGCTTTGAATTCCTGCCTGTTGCACTTGTGCTGTGCTGAGGCTGATGTGTTCAGCGTGCACGTTGTGTTCTGGCCGACTCGCGGTGGTTGCTGCTTCGGTCGGCTGATGCGGCTCGTCGGCATGTTCTGAGTGCTCATCTTCGGCATGCTCTGACGGCGACTCAGGCGCTGTGCCTGAGAGTAGCGCAAAGGCCAGCAACGCCGTGCCTACAACAATACCGAGAATCATCAACAGTTGGCGACGCGGCAGCGAGATTACAGAGACTTTGGTCATGATTAATTCCAGTTAAGGCAGTAAGGTCAAAGCAGGGCTGAGCGCATTCAGGCTGCGTTCAAACCACGCCTGCTGCTGTCGTTGTAGGCTGTTGGGATCGATAAAATCCACATCACTGTCCAGACCGACGGCATCGGCTGCGCGTTTGAGTTGACTTTGCCAAGCCTGTGCCTGTTGTTCATGCGCCGCTTGTGCCCACTGCAACACCTCTTGTTGTGCCTGCTGCACCGCTACGCGATCAAACTTGCCCTCACGAAATCCAATCAGCATTTTTTGCTGTAGTTGCTGGGCGTGCGGCAATTGCTGTTGCTCAATCTGCGCCAGTTGCTGCCGTTGGCGCTGCTCGTCCAGTTGCCATTGCTG
Organism: Moraxellaceae bacterium; assembly: GCA_037969155.1. Classification (GTDB taxonomy): domain Bacteria; phylum Pseudomonadota; class Gammaproteobacteria; order Pseudomonadales; family Moraxellaceae; genus JAYXXU01. The sequence continues at coordinate 8,818 of JBBKWW010000114.1, read as the reverse complement.
CTGTTGTTGTTGGCGTTGTTGCTGTAGGAGTTGGAGTGCGTTGGTTTGCAGCTGGTACTGAGTTTTGGCGGCGGAAAGCGCGGTTTGATTGCGCTGAAAAATCGGCAAAGGCATGCTCAAGCCAATGCTGATTTGCTGTTCTGTTTGTTGTTCTGCTGCACTGCTGCGCCAGCCTAACAAGACGCTGGGGCTAGGTTTGGCTTGTTTTTGGATCAGTTGCAATTGTTCAGTGGCTTGATTGAGTTGTAGTTTGGCGTGTTGCGAGAGCAACTGCTGTGCATTGGTAAAAAACGCAGGGTCGATGGTCGGTAACCGCTCACGGGGACTCAGCGTGCGCTCAGCGAGTGCGGTGTTTGGCCAAAATCGCTGGAGCTGCTGTGCTGCACGTTGCACCGCATAACGCGCAGTGTCTAGCGCCTGAGACGCTTTCCAGCCACTGAGCTGTACTTGGTCGCGTTCGATTTGAGCGATGCGCCCCGCCTGCAAACGCTGTTCAGCCGCCAGTAGCAGTTGTTGTTGTAACTGACTGGCGTGTTGATTGAGCAATACTTGTTGTTGTGCCAAAACCCACTGTGCATAAGCGGCCATGACCCAGACACTGAGCTGGGCTTGATACAAGTGGTGTTGGTTATCGTTCGCTTGTAACTCAGTCGCAGCAATCGTGCGCTGGAGGGCACGGGTACCATGCCAGTCTAGGGTTTGGCGCAGACTGATACTCTGTTCACGACTGGCTTGCCGCAGCGTGTCGATCTGAAGGTCGAGCTCAGGATTGGCAGGTCGCCCACTGAGTTGCAGTGCAAGGCGATATTGCTCTTGTTGGCGCTGCCAACTCGGGTGTAGGGGATTATGCGTTTGTGCTTGCTGAATCGCTTCAGCCAAAGAGAGCGACTGCTGCTGGCTGTTTTGCAGCAATGCAGTCGGTTCTGTTGCCGCAAATGTAACGCTGGACAGGCTATATAGCGTGCTGCTGAGCATGACGCAGATCAGCCGCTTTTGCGCCAGTGGTACGACACGGTTTAAATCAAAAGAGATGCCACGCATCAAACGATTCTCCAATATAGGATGGAATGGTTTGGCGGGCAAAAAAAGAAATTAAGTCAAGGCAACCCCGCCAATTACCAGCGGTAACCAGCTTGGGTGATCAGGGCGTGCCAATAATGGCGATTGGTACAACGGAGGGGCATGTGGCAGAGGCATCGCCCACTGCTCAAGCATCACCATATTCAGCTGCGGCGCGTTTGATAATGCGCCAAGATCACTATGATGCAGATGGTCGCCATGATCGACTGGGATTTTTTTGCCATCTAGGGTGATGCTTTCGAGCTGGTCACTGGCGTGGGCGAGGTGTTGATGGTGTCCGAAGTGCTGCACCGTGCTATTACTTTCGTGCTGGCAAAACTGCGCCGCCACACTCCATGCGGATTGCAGCGGTAATAATAACAGTAGCCAGCAGTACAAAAATAAACGCAACAATCAGATCCTTTCAACACGACCAACAGTAGCTTAACGCAATTGGTCGAGTTTTTGTTGCGCCTCTTGCATGACGCGCCCATTGTTTTGTTGTTGCGCACTGAGCAACACAACCTGCCAAAGCATGCGTTGTTGCTGCGGATTTTGCGTCAATAGTAAGCCGCGCCGTGCCATGGCATCAGCACGATTCCACTGTTGGCCTTGGATGGCGATTTCGGCAAAATAGGCATACACGCTTGGGCTGTCTGGTGCCATGCGCTGGGCACGGGTAAGGGTTTGCTCCGCATCTGCCCATTGTGCTTGACTGATTTGCTCACGGGCGATGTTGAGCAGGCCATTAAATGCAGGAATGTTATGCCCATCACGCCGCACACCGCTGCGTGGTGCGGGTTGTGGCAGCGGCACAATGATTGGACGGGTATTGGGTGTCGTGCTGGAGGTGTCACTCGGCAGCCGCTGCGATATGAGCGGTGCTTGCCCAAGCTCTGGCGTAGCGATCACGGTTTTGATCGGTTCGGCGGGCGGGATGATCATCACCACCGGTGCTGGGGGTTCGATTGTGGTTGGGCTGATGGGTACTGGTCGTGTAGTTGGGCTGATTTGACAGCCCACCAGCATCATACTGCCCACGCATAAGCTGCCGACTAAAGAGGTATGATTAAACCGTTGCATGTGCAAGTGCTCCCATTAGAAATTTTCCAAAACGCGATCTAGCCAAGTGCCTCGTGATAGCGGTCGGCGTGGTGTGCTGGGCTCATTGATGACATCGGGTTGGTCATAAGGGTTATTCGGGGTTAAAGTCGGTTCTGACCAGTCTTGTTGATTGTATTGATATTGCTGTGTGGCACAGGCAACCATTTGAGTGGGTACAGTGCGCTGTGTGACCGGTGCAAGCACCGCACCTGCACAGCCTTCCGCCGATAGATTGCCCGTTGCCTCATCAAGCCAATACCAGACGATATTGGTCGGTTGTGCCAGATTCACTGGCGTGAGAGGTAGACGCTTCATCAGGTTTGTCCACACGGGCAACGCACCACTAGAACCGGTTAAGCCAATCGGACGGTTGTCATCATGACCCAGCCAAACCACCGACACGTAGTTGCCACTATAGCCAGCAAACCACGCATCGCGCGTATCATTGGTTGTACCGGTTTTGCCGGCTAATTTGAGATCAGCGGGTAAGCTATTGAGCGCAGCGCGTGCTGTGCCATTGTCGACCACTTGCTGTAAGCCATAATTGATCAAATACGCATAACTGGGATCAATCCGTTGTCGCATCGACAAGCCATAGCGTTGCAGCGGTACACCTTGAGCATTCACGACGGCGCGAATCGCGGTCGGCGGATGACCAAAACCACCACCCGCATACACCTGATACATGCTGAGCACTTCCATCGGGGTCAGATTGACCGCACCGAGTAAGACCGACGGATAGTTTGGGATCTCAGCTTCAATGCCGAGTTGTCGTAAGGTATTGATGACGCTGGGCACACCCATTTCCCAGCCCAGTCGTACCGTGGCTTGGTTATAAGAGCGTGCCAGTGCGGTATACATTGGCACTATGCCATGATCTTTATGGTCATAGTTTTTGGGTTGCCAGTCGGTCATGCCCATGCCGGTAATGCTGACCGCGCTGTCATCGATGGGGGATACAATGCTGTAGCGTTCAGACTGTAGTGCAGTCAGGAATACTGCTGGCTTCACCAGTGAGCCAATCTGGCGGCGTGCATCCAGTGCACGGTTATAACCGGTAAATACACCAGAGCCACCCACCACAGCCAGTAGTTCGCCGCTTTGTGGATTCGCGACGACCATCGCACCTTGTAGTCCATCGAGTTGTTTTTTATTGCGATTCACCATGCTGGCGACGGTGCTGTTAAAGGATTGATTTGCAGCCTGTTGTACCCGAGGGTCTAGCGTGCTAAAAATTCGTAGCCCTTCAGAGCGGAGATCAGATTCTTGGTATTGCTCAGCCAAATGGCGCTTCACCACATCTAAAAAATCTGGATACAAGCTGCGGCCAGCAGTGGGGTTTTTAAGGATGCCCAATGGTTTTTTAACAGCGGTATCAAATTGCGCTGTGTCGATTTTCCCCGTGATGAGCATGTTGTTCAACACCACATTACGTCGTTCCAGCGAGGTTTTTGGGTTGCGCCATGGGTTGTACTGTGACGGGCCTTTGACCAAACCAACGATCAGCGCGTACTGGTGTAGTTTGAGTTCACTGAGCGGTTGACCAAAATAAAATTGTGAGGCCAAGCCAAAGCCATTAATCGAGCGATTGCCGTTTTGGCCGAGATTAATTTCATTTAAGTAGGCTTCTAAAATGTCATTTTTGCTATAGCGCATTTCCAGCAAAATCGCCATTAAGGCTTCATTGAATTTGCGTTTTAAGGTGCGCTCAGAGGTCAGGTAGAAATTTTTAATCAATTGCTGGGTCAGGGTGGAGCCGCCTTGTCGCGCGCCGCCAGTGATATTACTGACGATGGCGCGTGCTGTACCGCGAATCGACACGCCATGATGCTGATAAAAGCTGCGATCTTCGGTCGCGATCAGCGCATCTAGTAGCGGCTGTGGCACGTTTTCGAGTTTGACCAAAACACGGTCTTCATTATGCCGTGGATAGATGCCCCCGATTTGAATCGGTTCTAGCCGAGCAATGCCGGTACCGTTATTTTGGGTGCTTTGAATATCGGCGACTTGGCTGCCCGCAAAGCTGATTTTTAGGACTTGGTTGGGGTCTTGGCTATCACCATAATCAAAGCCACGCGTATGCACATAATAGTAGCTGCCTTGTTGCGACCATGTTCCCGCCGCTTGGTAGTCGTTTGCTTTGCGATAGTTCAGCAGTTTGAGTTCATCTTTGAGTGCATCGCTGCTCAGTGCTGCACCAGTATATAGTTCAAGCGGTCTGGCATAGACGCGTGCGGGGATTTCCCAGCGTTTGCCCTCAAACTTTTCTTTTACCACACGGTCGAGCTTGATCATGTACAGCCCAAGTGCGATGGCCGCGATCAAGGTCATGGTCAATAAAATTAAGCCAATCAACGCAAAGCCGCGTTGTTGAGGCGGTGAGGCGTGTCGGTTTGTCGGTGTGTTGTTGAGCAAGGGCATGTCGTCTTCGAAGTTAAAGTCCCACTGATGATGCGACAGTAGGCGAGTGGATGCAATGTTTGCCGATTTGTGCGCTGCAAAGTTGGTGATGTTTGCACAAAATCAGAGCGAAACCTCGATAAAATCAGTGGCAAAATAGCCCAAAGCACAGCCAGCGTCATGTGATCCACTGAGCTTGCCGATGCTACAGGCTTAAAACCAAGCATTGGTAGACTATCACAACACAAGATGATGGTCGTATGATGCGGTTTTGATGGTTTTTTTGTGAATACACCTCAGCACTGCCCTAGCATTGCCGAGCGGTTTTTGCCTGCCAAATAAGGATCGAGTGTTCGATGTACACTGAGTCAAACTTGTTGCAACAGGCGCAGGTCGTGCCATTGGAAACCTTATGTTTTCATTGTGGCGATGAGTTGCCGAAACGGCCACTGTATAGCCTGATCTTAGGTGAGCCGCGCCCGATGTGCTGTCTGGGCTGCCAGTTGGCCAGTCAGAGTATCGTCGAGGCAGGGTTGGACAGCTATTACCTTGATCGCACGGAGGTGAGCCGTACTGCACCGCTGCCAGAAGGCTTGGCATTACTCAGTGGTTATGATCATCAGCAGGTACAGCAGGCGTTTGTGTATCAAGATCAGGGCAAGTCTGCCGCCGATTTAAGTGTGGTGGGTTTGCGTTGTGCTGCCTGTAGTTGGTTGATTGAGCGGCGCTTGCTGGCAGAGCAAGGTGTGGTGCAGGTCACGGTGAATCTCGGCATGCAGCGCCTGCATCTGGTGTGGGATGCGCAGCAAACGCAGATCAGCCACTTGATCGAAACAGTGGAACGGCTGGGTTATCGGGCACGGCCATTTCGCCAAGATACCCATGCCGAGCTACTCGGTCAGCAAAGCAAACAGTTGCTGATGCGCTTGGGTGTCGCGGGTTTGGGCGCGATGCAGGTGATGATGTACGCGATGGCGATTTATTTTGGTGATTACAGCGGCATTGATATCGAGTTTCGGGATTATTTTCGCTGGGTTGGTCTGTTGGTCAGTTTGCCGGTATTTTTATATGCAGGCTTGCCATTTTATCAGTCGGCGTGGCGAGCGATTCGGGCGGGTACGGTCAATATGGATGTGCCGGTGTCGATTGCGCTGGTATTAACTTTTGTGGCCAGCACCTATGCCACATTGACCCAAGGCGGTGAGGTGTACTTTGATTCGGTCAGTATGTTTATTTTTTTCTTACTCGGTGGGCGTTATTTAGAGCTGCAAGCCCGCCAAAAAGCCAGTCAAACCGCCAGTGACTTGATTACGATTGAGCCGATTTTGGTGCATAAGCTCAGCAATGATGCAACTGTCGAGCAGTATGAGGATATCGCGTCGCATTTATTGCAGATCGGCGATCAGGTGCAGATTCGTGCTGGTGAGAGCATTCCGTGTGATGGTGTACTGATTGCAGGGCAGGCCAATGTGTCCGAGGCGTTATTGACTGGCGAAGCGCAGCCGCTACTCAAGCGAGTAGGCGATACGGTGCTGGGTGGCAGCCAAAACTACGCACAGGCCTTTGTGATGCAGGTCACGCAGCCACCAGAAGGCAGTCAGCGGGCGTTGATTGATCGCTTGATGAGTCGTGCGCTGGCCGAGCGACCACGGGTAGTGCAACAAGCTGATCAGATGGCCAAATGGTTTGTGGCACGAGTCTTGGTGCTGGCCGCGCTGGTGTATGTCGGCTGGTACTTCGTCGATCCGAGCGTGGCACTGTGGGCGACGTTGGCGGTGTTGGTGGCGACCTGTCCGTGTGCGCTGTCACTGGCGACCCCGATGGCACTGACCACGGCGACCAATCGACTGGCGGGTTTAGGATTTTTACTGACCCGTGGACATGTCATGGAGAGTCTGGCCAAGGCGACCCATGTGGTGTTTGATAAAACTGGCACACTCACCCAAGGCGAGCCGGTCTTGGTCAAAACTGACTGCTTTAACAGTGGGATAGATGCTGAGTCAGCCTTGATCATTGCCACAGCACTGGAGCAAACCAGTAATCATCCACTGGCCAAAGCCTTCCGGCGTGCCTGTGGTGGGCAGCGCTTGCCGGAGGTGCTGGCGCCACAACATGTGGTCGGTGGCGGCTTGGTTGGGCTGGTCGATGGGGTGCAGTATCGCTTGGGGCATGCGCAATTTGCCGGACTCAGTCAGGCCAGTGATGCACTGACCGTGGTGCTGGCACAGCAACAAGCAGGGATATGGCAGCCGTTGGCGCAGTTTGAGTTTGCTGATCAGGTGCGGCCTGAAGCGTCCGCGATGATTCGGGCGTTACAGGCGGAAGGCTTGCAGGTCTGGATGTTGTCTGGTGATCCGACTCAGCAGCCGCAGCAGGTCGGTGCGGCCTTGGGGATTACTGAGGTACGCGGTGGTCTGTTACCTGAACAAAAAGTCGAAGCAGTGAAAACTCTACAAGCCAATGGTGCAACAGTGGTGATGGTCGGCGATGGGGTCAATGATGGTCCTGTGTTAGCGACGGCGAATGTGTCGGTGGCGATGTCGTCTGGGGCGGACTTGGCGCAGATTTCAGCGGATAGTATTTTGTTAAATGATCAGTTGTCGGCGTTGGTCGATGCGCGGCGGGTCAGTCTGCGCACCAATCAAATTATCCGCCAAAACCTGCGTTGGGCATTTGTGTATAACTTTGTGATTTTGTTTCCGGCGGCGTTTGGTTATGTGCCGCCGTGGTTGGCGGCGATTGGGATGTCGCTCAGTTCGCTGTTGGTGGTGCTGAATGCGCTGCGGTTAAAAAAAGCTTGAGGCTGGGGAGTGATAACGGGGGATTGCTGTTACATTATGCCTTTGTAATAAGGGATTATAGTATGCTCGCTGCTTTTAAATAAAGAATCTAGCATTCTATAATCACTTGTCAAAATAAAATAATCAGGTGCAAGTCTGATAAGAGAATTATCAGTGATCCCAAATTCCAAAAATAAATCAGATTCACAGTCCTGACCTATGCTGACCTCTATTTGTTCAAAAACTGAAAATAAATTTTTTGCAATCTGAAATGCCAATATTCTAGCATGCCCGTCGAGGTCAATAAGATTGGACACTTCTGTCGCGATATACGGGGTGATAAATATTTTATCGTAGTCTCTGATTATTCTCAAAATATTATCATAGTCAGTGATGCTGAATGCCTTTAGCCTTTTTGAATTGCCAATGTGCCTGCCTTCCTCGACTGCTCCAATTACGAGTAGCAAGAGTATATTGGTATCTATGATGAGATGTCTTGGCATTTTTATCAACTATTTTTGGATTTCATGAAGCCTCTAAAATCTCCATTTCTAGTATCGACTAAGAAGGTTTTATATTGCCGTCGGTAACTCATCACTTTTATAAGTTGAGATAGTCCGTTACCAACAGGTTCATCCGTATTTTTTTTGGCTGAAAAAGGATCTTCTCCCTCAAGATCGTAGCTTAAAGAAACCTCATACAGCTTGCCATCTTCGGATATCAAAATGCCCTCAAGTGAGATGTTTCGTGACTTCTCAATTAAAGAACTTGCGTTTGTGGTTGCAATTTCAATGGCTCTCTCAAAGCTAATCATTTACCGTTCTCCAAACATATGTCCCAAGGTTGAGTGCTCGTTGTAAGCGTCTGTTGTTAAATACAAACAATGACTCTAGCTTGCCTGACCACTCGCAATCTCATGCAATCCACAGTAAACACCAAACCCATCGACCTGACAACCACCTAATTGCCCGCCACAAACGCATCCGTCGCACGAATCAACGCATCCCGAATCCCCACCTCAGACAACGAATGCCCCGCATCCGCAATCATCTGCAAGCGCGATTCCGGCCATGCCTGATGCAACTCCCACGCATTTTCGACTGGACACACCACATCATAGCGACCATGCACGATCACACACGGAAGATGCCGCAGCGCATCGACCTGCTCAATCAAATAGTTATCGGTCGGCAAAAAGCCCCGATTGACAAAATAATGGCATTCAATCCGCGCAAACGCCTCCGCAAATCGATCCGAACCATAGTGCGCAATCATCTGCGCATCGGGAATCAGCTTCGAGGTCGCACCCTCCCACGTTGACCACGCCCGCGCGGCCGCCTGACGTACTGCCGCATCCGCGCTGGTCAATCGCCGAAAATACGCCTGTACCAAATCAGCATGTTCCGCCGCAGGAATCGCCGCCAGATAATCCGCCCACGCATCCGGAAAAATTTTCGAACAACCGTGCTGATAAA
>JBBKWW010000113.1:0-3555 GCA_037969155.1 Moraxellaceae bacterium | reverse complement strand
GCGTTTAACCGTAAAGAAGCCAAAGACCACGGCGAAGGCGGCTTGCTGGTCGGTGCGCCGGTGACCGGTCAGCAGGTGTGGATTTTGGATGATGTGATTACCGCAGGCACGGCGATTCGTGAGGTGATGACGATCTTAAATGCTGCGGGTGCGAGGGTAGCGGGCGTATTGGTGGCGCTGGATCGGCAGGAGCGCGGGCAGGGTGAGCTATCGGCGATTCAGGAGGTGGAAAAAGAGTTTGGGATTCCGGTACATGCGCTGATCACCATGGCGGATTTGATGGCGTATCTGGTACAGAACAACCGAGCCGATGATCTGGCTAAAATGCAGGATTATCGGGCGAAATATGGGATTTAATGGCGGTTAAGTGAAGGGCTAGTGTTTTCTAGCCTTTTTTAGAGCTGTCGCATTTGATGTTAAAAAATGGGAGTATCAATGAACTCAGAGCCAAAATTAACAATCATCGACAGCTTTATTGATGCCGCTGATCAACTGTTTAGCGATTTGGTTGCCAGTGTTATTTGGGATGACCGGCTGAGAGCACGCAAAACTGCGAGTGTTGGTGTGTCTTATGACTACTCAGGAATGAGCTATGCGAAAGTCGAGATGCACGAAAAGTTAGTGCCACTGTGCCGATTGATTGAAAAGACGGTTGGTTTTTATCCAAATAATTGCCTATTAAACTATTACCTAGATGGTGAGTCGAGTATGGGTTTTCATTCGGATGCGACTGAGGACTTGCAGGCAGGCACGGGCGTTGTGATTATTTCTTTGGGTGCGGAGCGGGTGATTGCTTACCGAAACAAAGTAAATAAAGCGCTTGAGCATCACTATCCGCTTAAAAATGGCTGTTTTTTGTATATGGATCAGCAGGTACAACACGAGTGGTTGCATGCTATCCCCAAACAGCAACATGCAGCAGCGCGAATTAGTTTGACGTTTAGATTGATTAAGCCCCGACAAACCACCCAGTAAGGTTGACGATACAGATGACCGATAAACGCGATGAACCGATCAGTTGCAGTGAACAGCCGTCGCGTGGTGCGTTGTTACTGGCGACGTTAGATGGATTTGACCCAGAATACGTTGCTGAGCTGGAACGCAATCAGCAACACCAGCCCAGCATGCAAGAGCGCAAACCGATCACAACACCTTGATCTGTTGCCCTGCAAAACTCACCACCTGACCACTGACGATTTTACAGCGTTTACGGGTTTCGATTTTGCCATCGACTTTGACCAAATTCTGCTCAATCGCGGCTTTGGCTGCACCGCCACTGTCGCACCAGCCTTCCAGTTTAAGCAGGTCGCACAGCGCAACAAATGGATGATCATCAAGCTGAAATTGGTTCATGGCTGGGTTTGTCCTTTTGGGATAGAGGGTTATAAAATTTTAAACTGTTTACTCGGGTTTGACCACGCGACGTGGCTGGGATCTTGGCTACCGACCACGCCATAATATTGCGCCCGCTCGACAATCCGATTCGCCCATGCCCGATGAGTGGCAGGCTCAAGCATCGCGCCGTCATGCTGAAAAACGGCTTTTGCATCTGGTGCGAGAATGGCTTGTGCGGCAGTATAGTCTTTAGTATCGACTTGAAATGCCTGATGTACCCAGCCGATCTGACACGGGTGGATGATGGTTTTGCCGACTAAACCATGCTGTACATCCAGTTCGACTTCGGTTTTCAGTAAATCCGCAGGCTCAAAGTATTCGCAGACTGGTGCAGTTAAGGCAAAACCATGTGGCATAAAGGTCGCGATCAGTTGGTTGATCACCTGCGCCAGTGGGGTTTGGTACAGCGTGTGACTCGGCGGACGGCGTAACCCCAGACAGGCCAGCAGGTCATTGCCACCGATACGTAGCGCCAACACCGGCAGTTTACTACTGAGCAGTTGTTCGCGCAGTTCACGCATCGCGCCGCTGTCGTACACCATGGCGGTTTCGAGGGTCGGCAAGAGTAGCAAGTTCTGTGGAATCGCGGCTTGCCAGTCGAGTAGGCTATCGAGGTCAAATTTGGGCAATACAAAGCCATCAAGCTGATGAATCATCGGCCAATCGGCCAATTGTGCCGCCATCCGCGAATGCCGTGGTCGTACAAACACCAGCGGGGCTTGTGCATTGCGTGGCTCATGGGTCAGCTGCTGGAGCAATTGTTGTAAATGCTGCAACCCCAGCCCGACATCCTGTTCTGCTACCGCATCTTCAAGGCAGATCACTACCGAGCGTAGTTGTGGGATTTTTTCACCACTGACGACTGCCCACAGGTCAGACCGTGTGGCGGGCATGTATAAGGTCGCGCCGAGCGCGTAAGCAGATAGCATCGGTTACGCTCCACGGCGTTGAATAATGGTAATCGCCCGATACGGCGCAATCGCGTCACCGAGTAGTTCAATCGGTGCGCCTTGTTGGCTGGCCAGATGGCGTAGCAGTTCGGTCTGCGGATCATCGGCATCGCGTAGCAGAACACGCTCTGGCACGCGGCGCAACACCGCACGGGTCGCTTCGGCCAGACTGGGTTTAATTCGGTTCGGTTGCTGCACGTTGTAGCGTTCCGCCAGCATCGCAATCACTTGGGTCGCATCTTGGCGTTGCTGCTGCCGTGCGGCATCTGTCCACACGGCAGGTTGTATATCCGTCAACTGTTGCCGCTGCTGATTCACTTGTTCGATCAAGTGACAAGATTGATCATATATTTTTAAGTCATGGTAAAACAGACAGCCGTGCAGTTGATCGGCTTGATACAGCGTGCGTGAAATTAAACCCGACACGGTTGCGCCCAGCACACCCGACGGAATCAGCCAATCGTCGCTACTCGCGGTTAGCCATGCGTAACCACTGACATCGGCCAGTGTCACCAGTCGCACCACGCCATCAAACTCGGCATCGTTTTGCACGCTGGCGGTCAGTTCGCGGCTGATCGCGCCCTTACCGGTCCAACCATCAACAAACACCAGTTGTGCATAGGCATGTTGTTGTCGAATCTGCGCATAGGCCACCGCATCCAAACCCCGATCACGGATGATACTCACGCCATAATGCAGCACTGAACAGCCTAGATCTTTTAAAGCCTGCTGTAACATCACCCCAATCGGCAAACCCGCCCGCACCAGACTGACCAGTACAATCGGCTGTTGTGCTGGCATGCGCTGCTGTAACGCCAGTGCCAAGCTTTGAATATCCTGTGCCAAACGCGGCAAGCCCTCCGCCACTGCGCGTTGATAGACCTGCTGATGCAGTTCGGACGGGGCAGACTCCAGACTGATCATCTCAGAGTAGTGCTTTTGGCCTGTTTGGATCAGCCGCTCTTTTTCCTCAACGTCAGTATGCTCCGCGTTGATGAGTTGTAGTAAAAGCTGCACTTGATCTGGCTGATAACTGCCCGAAAAGTTACCTGAAACACCATTGGATAAATCATTCAAAGAATTAGCGTCCAGTAAATTCATAACCACCGATTTGCGTCACATGTTGTCCCAGTTGTTCGGTCACCCATGCGCTGGTTTGGCTGCGTTTGGGCATGCCCCACCAGTCGCACTGCTGCAAAAACGCCACATC
>JBBKWW010000112.1:0-13234 GCA_037969155.1 Moraxellaceae bacterium | reverse complement strand
TACCGGCCGGTGTCTCGGTGGTGTTTGCGGAGACCGGCATCAATGGAAACTGTACACCGATTGGTGTAACAACGGGGCAAACTCGCGTACTCAATGCTGGTGAAACGCAAGCCCTCTGTGCAGTGGTCAGTGTTGCTGCTGGCACGCCGGCGGCGACGGTGGATTTGTATTTCCGAGCCTTTAGCCCAACCTATGTCAGTACCATTGTACCCACAAATGCGGGTTCAGATATTATTAAAAATGCGCTGACGATTGTGAATCCTGCTGCTCCGCAGTTGGCCTTTACCCCAGATTTACGCGGCCAAATTGCCCCAAGTGGTACGATTGTCTACACGCATGTGATTGTCAATAACGGCGCGACAGTGATTGTGCCGCGTGCGGGAACCCCGTTTGAGATCAGCAATGATCAAGCAGGCTTCAGCACCACACTGTATTTAGATGCCAACAATAATGGTGTGTTAGATGGCGCAGATACCATCATCAGTACGACCTTGGCAAATTTACAGCCGAGTGACCGGATTCGGATTTTTGCCAAAGTTGAAGCCAGTGCTGCGGTGCTGTTGGGCACTGAAAATCTGACCCTGATTGAGTTGTATGGGGTGGGCAATGTCAAGCTTGAGCAGGTGCAAGATATCACCACGGTCAGTGATAACTTAATTCGATTGACCAAGCTACAAGCGTTAGATACCGATTGTAATGGCACACCAGAGGGTGGCTATACCACAGCCAGTTTGCCGATTCAGCGTAACTATAATCTTGATGGTTCGGCGGGTGCAGGGCAATGCGTATTGTATCGGGTGAGCGTGCGTAATGAAGGTACAGCGGCTATTGCTGCTTTTAACTTTCGGGATGCGACCCCTGCGGGTACAGTGCTGCGTACCGCACCCACTTGTACCCCTGTTGCGTGTACTGGAGTGACCGCACCTGTTGTCGGCACTGCGGGTACAGTGAGTGGCCAAGTACCCAGTATTGCGGCGGGTGCGAGTCATCAGTTTAGCTTTGCGGTGCAGTACGACGGGCGTTAAATCGGTCGATTAGGATCAGCAAAAATCCCACGTCATGTGGGATTTTTTGTATGTAGTCGTTGATGGGTCAATGGATACGGTTAGTCTGAGCTGCGCTTTGAATCTGGCTGATAGGTGATTTTTTGAATGTTATGTTGGGCGTCGATTTGTTCATCGATAACATTAAAGAGTTTTTCTTCGGTGGTTTGAATCGTTTGATTGGTACTGTGAATCACCCGATAGACGATGCCAAAGCTAGACTGCCAAAGCTGCTCACGGCGTTGCTGATCCAGATCGATCACACCCGATAAATGCAGTTGCTCCAGGGGCAGCTCGACAATGCCACGATGAATATCTTGCACGGTATCCACGCCGTAGGTAATGCCTTCATGCACGAAGTTTAGCGCAGCTTCAAGCTGCGCTAAACGGCGTTTAAATGTTGCTGGAATCATACTGCCTTGGCCTGACGACTAAAAATCCGGTTGATGCGTTGCTTGATGGTGTTGGTGCGGTGACCAATGTTATCAACCACGCTGTTCGGTAATGAGTGTACTGCAAGCCGCACCCAAACGCTGGCAAATTGTTGGGCAAAACTGGCTTTATTGTAGTGCTGGCCGTACTCTTCACATAGGGCTTGCACTTGTGGAGCCACATCACGATAGCGGTTGGCAGGCATGTCAGGGAACAGGTGATGTTCAATCTGATGGCTCAGGTTACCGCTCATAAAATGAATGACGCTGCCACCCGTGAAGTTACTCGAGCCTTTGATTTGGCGCAGATACCAGTCAGCACGGGTTTCATGCTCAATGTTATCTTCAAACATTTCTGCATCAGCAGTAAAGTGACCACAAAAGATGACCGACGATGCCCAGAAATTACGAATCAAGTTGGCGGTAAAGTTACCTGCCACGACGGGTATAAACATCGGGCCTGCGATCACTGGGAAAAACACATAGTCTTTACCAAATTGACGCAGGGCTTTTTTGCGCCAGCTACGCGACTCTATCGCAATGTCTTGAAGGCTTTTTTCACCGCTGAGCATTTTTTCAATTTCGAGCCGTTGTAAGCTCAGCAGCCACTCAAAACCAGTCGATAGAATCATCGCAAGTGGAACATTCAACAAAAAGCGCGGCTCCCACTGTTGCTCACGAGTCATGCGCATTACGCCATAACCGATGTCGTGATCCCGACCCAGCACGTTGGTGTACGTGTGGTGAATATAGTTGTGGGTATATTTCCAGTCTTCACCAGTACAGATAGTATCCCAGTCGTAAGTCGCGCCACTCAGACTTGGATCGTTCAGCCAGTCGTATTGACCATGCATGACGTTATGACCGAGTTCCATGTTTTCGACGATTTTGGACACACCAAGCATGCCAGTCGCAACCAGCCAAATTGGTGGAATCCAGCCGCCAAACATCAGCATGGCGCGTGAGGCGATTTCAGTTCTGCGTACAAAATTACGCACCGCATACACATGATCTGCATCGGCTTTACCGAGGTTTTGCATGACGGTTTCGCGGATAGCATCGACACGCTGACCAAACTCGGCTTTTTCAGCATCGCTTAATACACGGCTTTTGGATTGGAAGGTATACGCTGGGATTGACATATTCATGGTTAAATTCCTCTGATGTATATGGGGTTGGCTTACAGGTCGATTTGGACAGGGCTGACCGCTTCACTGACGCACAATTTAATTTGCACGTTGTTTTGGTCGTTGAGTTCGCCTGTCGCAAGATTACGAACGGTTCCAGAAACTTTGGTACACACACAGGTGTTACAGATGCCCATACGGCAACCAAACGCAGGTTTCAGGCCAGCGGCTTCGGCACTGGCGAGTAGGTTACCTTTGGCTTCAAAGTCGCGTTGGCTACGGCGGAAAGTGACTGCTACGGCAGAGGCATTTTCATCCACGGTGATCGGCAAGAAGCTTTCTTGCTTGAGTCGGTCACTCCAGCCACGCTCTGCCCAAATCAGGCGAGTGGCAGTCATGAGACCCGGTGCGGCACAGACATAGGTGTCGCGTTTGGCGGCATCAGGACATAGACGATCTAGCGCTTCGGCATTGAAAAAGGCTGGTTTTTCGGCACTGTCTACAACGATGTGCAGGCTAAACAGTGGGTATTGCGCGGCCAGTGCTTCAAGCTCTGCCCGAAATGCTGGGTCGCGTGAATAGTAGATCAGGGTCACGGCATCGGTATTATTGCCGCTTAATGCTTGCGTGATCATCGGCACAATCGGGGTGATGCCACTGCCTGCCGATACAAATAGCTTGGCCGCAGGTGCTTCATTTAACGTGAACTCTCCAGCCACTTGGCTGATTTCGATCACATCACCGACTTGGGCGCGATCCGCAAGATAGCGGGACACGCGACCTTGTTTTTTGATGCCCAATACCAGTGTCTGGCTGTCTGGCGAACTGACTAGGCTATAGGCACGTTGATGTTGTACGCCATCAATCCGCACGGTCAGCATGATAAATTGTCCGGCTTGGATCAGCGCTGGGTTAAAATGTTTGTTTGCGCTTAACGTCAGTTTGATCATGTCATCAGCGATTGGCTCGATGGCTTCGACGCGTGCCATGACCCGCTGCCAAGTCCACAGTGGATTGACTTGACCGAGAACATAGTCGACAAAATCTTCACGAATCCAATGTGGGCGGTAGCTAGTCTGTATCATGGCGGCACCTTCGTATTTAGGCAGACAGGAATTCACTCAGTGAACGACTGTGATATAAGTGAACATGTGTACACAGTATCGTGAGAATGGATTTTAGTCAACACTTGTACACTGAATTTTTTAATCAAGCGATGAGCGGCTTTTTGCTAAACTATATGGCAGGTGATCTTTCCTCCTTTTTTTTGATTGAGTGCGCCTTATGTCGCTTCGTGATGAACGTAAACAACAGACCCGCCAAGCCCTCTTAGATGCTGCACTCTCGCTGAGTACGGCAGGGCGGTCGTTTAGTATCATCAGTTTGCGTGAAGTGGCACGTGAGGCTGGATTGGTGCCCACAGCGTTTTATCGGCATTTTGTCGATATGGATACGTTGGGCTTGGATTTGGTTGACCAAGTCTGTGTGGTGTTGCAGCAGCTGCTTAAGCAACTACGTGACAGTTATAGTGTCGAAGCGACATCACATACTCGACTGAGTATCGAGCAGTTTTTTGCTTCGGTGGAAGGTTCACGACAGCATTGGAGCTTTTTAGTCGGTGAGCGTTGGGGAGGGACGAGTTCAGTACGGGATGCGATTTCTAAAGAGATTCAGTTTTTTATTGATGATTTGACTCGAGATATGCAGCAGTTGTCTAGTTTTCAGCATCTGGATACGCTAGAGATCCAGATTGCCGCTGAAATTTTGATCAATTTGGCCTTTGTATGGGCGATGACATGGCTCAATCTGCCAAATCGACATGTGGCTCAGTGTTTAGAAGGGCAGCGAGAGCAATTGATCGAGCGCAGCACGCGACAGGCAAAATTATTGCTTCGAGGTTCACTCGCTGATTTACGTTCAGCACGTTAAATGCCTGCTTCAGCCTATTTTGCATGACTTGGTCAGATAGTTGTGTCCATAATGTGACTGGCAATACACAGATCTTTTGCCCAGCCCAGCCCAAACCATGGCGACCTTTCTAACGCGTGAGATTCATCGATTGATGACACCGGTGCGATGCTCTAGTTTTTCGTACACAGCACGCACAGTGGCGCTGTTGATGAGTCTGTTGGCGCTAGCATCACTGACACCATCACAAGCAGATACCGACCAGCTCAGTACCGATCAGTCTAGTAAGAGCAGTGATCAACGCTTGGCGCACATGGTGCTGGGGATCATCAGTTATACCCAGTGGGCAAAATTAGGGGAGCCAATCCACTTATGTGTGATTGATTCACCGTATTATTTTAACGCGCTGCTGCCGATTCAGACCGATTCGCAGCAACAGGTGCGTGTGTCGTTGAAAACCGCCAAAACAACTGATTTAACCCAGCAGTGTCATGTGTTGTTCTTTGAGCGGACGACACCGATGCAGCAGCAAGACATCATCCATCAACGCGGGGTTCGCCGGATTCTGACCATGAGCTTAAACAATCCATCTTGTGTTGTGGGCAGTAGCTTTTGTATTGCAATCCATCAAAATGTGCCAAGCTTTAGTATTAATCTGGATTCGCTCAAGCAGAGTGGTGTCAAAAT
Source organism: Moraxellaceae bacterium (assembly GCA_037969155.1). Classification (GTDB taxonomy): domain Bacteria; phylum Pseudomonadota; class Gammaproteobacteria; order Pseudomonadales; family Moraxellaceae; genus JAYXXU01. The sequence goes on along the minus strand of JBBKWW010000112.1, from coordinate 8,038 downwards.
TAGCTCGAAAGTGTTGATTTTGTCGAAACCATCATTACAGCAGGATTAATTGGCATGCTGTTATCTCCACCAAAAACGCCCTCCCTACGTTCAATTTTGAACCGAACCCAGCTGTTGATTTTATTGTCTATTATTTTAATCGGTGGTTCGGCAATTTCATTTATTTCGTTTTATAGCTTAGAGCGATACAGCAGCAAAAATAGCCTATTGATTGCGGATACGGTACGGCATCGGGTCGATGCGGCACTGGTGTTTAATGAGGTTGAGGCCATTCAGGACGCGATTACCCAGATCAGCCAAGGTCAGGAGGTCAACAAAATTCAGGTGTTAGATCAAGACGAGAGGCTATTGGCGGAGGTGGATTTACGTGCCAATCAGCCTGAGCTCTGGTTCGAGCAACTGTTGTTTAAAAATGCCAAGCCGGTGTCTGTTGCGATTGTACATCAAGATAAAACCATGGGCTGGGTGCGCGTGTATGGCAGCTCAAAATCTATGTTGAGCTTTGCGGCTCAGGTTTTTGCAGCGATGATCATTACCTTGCTGCTGATTTTGGTCTGTATTGCGGGTCTGACCTATCGTGCCTATCATCGTATTATGTTGTCGTTTGATCGGGTCAATCACACGGCAAGTTTAATTAAACAACAGCGTGCGTTTAATCTCAGAATGCCCACCGATGTGTTCGATGAACTGAATCAGTTGGGTTTGACTTTTAATGAGCTATTGATCGAGCTAGACGAGTGGCATCATGATATTAAACATGAAAACAGTCGCTTAGCGCATCAAGCGCGGCATGATGATCTGACGGGATTGGCCAATCGCGCTTACTTTGAAGAGTATTTGGGGCGATTGTACGAACAGATAGATCAGCGTGACAAAGTCGCTTTATTTTTTATTGATGGTGATGGCTTTAAAGGTGTCAATGATACTTATGGCCATCAAGCGGGTGATCTGGTCTTGATTGAGATGGCACGTCGCCTGAGTCAGTATTTGCGCCAGCATGATTTTATGGCGCGTTTGGGTGGTGATGAGTTTGCAGTGATTTTGCCGAATATTAGTTCAGTCGAGCATGTGCTGTTGGTGGTGCAAAATGTGCTGAACGCGACGCATGAGCCGATTTATTTGCCCAATGGCCAGTCGATTTACTTTAGCTTTAGTGTTGGGGTGGCTCTGTCGATTGATACGGCTACACCAGAACAGCTGATTCGTCATGCTGATGAGGCCATGTATACGGCCAAGGCATCGGCAGCGCAGCGCTATTTTTTATACCAGAATTCCTCCACTATGGATAAAAAATATGGCTATTAACTTTGGTTATCGTGGCGGTGTGCTATGGCTCGCACTTGGTTTGAGCGCGTGTCAGTCTGTGCCGACACTACAAGGCGGACTGAATCCGAACCAAGTGGCTGCGGTACAGCAAGAGGGCTTTATTCTCAGTGCAGAGGGTTGGTGGCTCGATTTGCCGGATCGGATCTTGTTTGAGTTCGATCAATATGAGATTGCTGAGCAGAAACAGCAGCCGCTGATTGGTTTAGCGCAGCGACTGCGGGCAGTGAACATCACACGTCTGCGAGTACAAGGTCATACTGATAGTACCGGTCGCACAGCGTATAACGACGCGCTGTCTAAGAACCGTGCCCAAGCCGTGACCAATGTGTTGCAAAAAGGCGGTTTTGATCCGCAGCGTCTGAGGGTTGAAGGCTATGGCGCGTATCATCCGATCAGTAGTAATGACACCGAAGAAGGCCGCGCCAGTAATCGCCGCGTGGCGGTGGTGATTGTGCCCTAATTAAAACGCATCGACAGATCGATTGCTTGGATGTCTTTGGTCAGCGTGCCCATCGACACATAATCCACGCCAGTCTCTGCCACGGTGCGTAACGTCTGATCAGTAATGTTGCCTGAGGCTTCGAGCTTACAGCGCCCAGCGACCTGAAGCACTGCTTGCCGCATGTCTTCCAAGCTAAAATTATCCAGCATCACGATATCCGCACCTGCATGCAGTGCTTGCGCAAGCTCAGCCAAGCTTTCGACTTCCACTTCGATGGGTTTGTGAGGGGAGATTCTTTGCGCAGCGGCGATGGCTTGGGCAATCCCACCACAGGCCGCGACATGGTTTTCTTTGATTAAAAAAGCATCATATAATCCGATTCGGTGGTTTTTGCCTCCCCCTACGGTGACTGCATATTTTTGTGCAATCCGTAGACCCGGAATCGTCTTGCGGGTGTCTAGAATTTGCGTGTGTAAACCGTCTACGATAGCCACATAATGTGCCACCTTGCTGGCCACGGCAGAGAGGGTTTGAATAAAGTTGAGTGCAGCACGCTCACCGGTGAGTAAGCTGCGCGCCGAACCAGAAAGCTGTAAAAACGGCTGATTAGCGGTCAAATGATCGCCTTCTTTGGCCAGCCACGTCAGCGTGACTTGCGGGTCAAGCACCGCAAACAGCTGATTAACCCATGGCTGACCGGCTAAAACCATAGCTTCACGGGTGAGTACGCGGGCAGTCGCCTGTTGATCGGCAGGGATTAGGCTTGCAGTAATATCTTGCGCACCAATATCCTCAGCCAGCGCAATGGTGATATTGTCTTGAATTGCAGAGAAAAGTTGTTCGCTTGAGATCATGGAAAGCCGCCGTTGCCGAAAAAAAACGTAAGGGTTTTGCAAAAAAAGCCAATAGAATGTGGCGCGGTACACATTCTGTGTTGTGCCAAGCATTCGAACACAGTATATATTAGACTATGGGAACTGATAATACCGTGCATGATGCCATGATGAGCCAGACCAAGCCTGTGCCGCCCCAAGCAACATTGTTGCGTTTTAGCGATGCTCTGCGTCAAGGGTTGAGTGATTTTTATATCCCGATTTTTCTGAAATTTCTGGATGACCTCCCCAGCAATGTAATGTTGCTGTGTCAAAGCGTGCCAGATCACGAGCAGCAGCCGTATCTTGATATTATTCTGGAGCTGCGGCGTCACCGTGCCCAGATTGAGCCAAGCATCGCGGGTGTGCTTGAGGCACAGTTGCATCGATTTAACCAATTGGCACAAAAAAAAGACACCAAAGCGGCTGATCTCAATTTTCAGGAAATTTCGCTGGTCGATAGCTCCGAAATGGAAGTCAGTGTGTCATTGGACACGGCAGGCAGTCGTCTGTCTGCTGTATTAGAGCCGACATTGGGTGAGTCGTTCAGTCGGTTAAAATTGTTGGCGAGTGGTTTAAATGAACCAAGCCAGTTGCCGTATCACGGCCGTGCCTTGTTACAAGCCATGCTGGAATGCTTGTCTGTCATCATGCTCACTGCGGTACAAAAAGTGGCCTTGGTACGGCTATTTAGCAAGGAGCTGGCCTTAGCCAAACTGATCCCGCTGATTCAAGATGCCCTGTATCAAACGCAAGTACCCGAGATCGACAAGACGATTCGCAGTAATGACGGTGCTGCCAAAAAAGCCGAAGCCAAGCCTGATTTGGCTGATGTGCTGCGTGATATTCGGGATCAAGGCCGCACGGGTGCCGGTGGTAATGGGACATTATCTGCCAATGGCAAGCTTGAGTCCGTGGTGGATGAACAGGGTGTTGCGGTATTGCAGCGCGCGCCAGGTGGCGGTTTGGTGGTCGAACCTGAAGCACTGATGCGACAAGCTGAGCGGTTTTCGCAGATTAGCCGTAGTGTGGCCAGTGCGCCACTCTCACCTGAAGCGACCAATCCGATGGCCGTCGAAGAGACAGTGGCCACCAATACCCTGATGGCGCTGTTAACCCGTTTACAGGATATTCAGCCACGCACGCATGTGGATGCGGATCCCCGTGCTCCAAGTGTGGTGGAAGTACGGGATAGTATTCGCCATCAATTGCACAGTGATGATGAGCGGGTGGAGCGGATCGGCAAAAAAGATACCGATATCATTAATCTGGTGTCGATGATGTTCGACTTCATCCTCGATGATGACGACTTACCGACAGCGATGAAAGCCTTGCTGGGTCGCTTGCAAATCCCCATGCTGAAGGTCGCTATTTTAGATGCTAATTTTTTCCGTACCGAAGATCATCCGGCACGGCGCTTATTGAATAGTCTGGCCAAGGCGGGTGTGGGCTGGGATGAGCAAGCTAAAAGCAGCGATGCCATGTACAAAAAACTTGAGGAAACGGTATTCAGTATTCTCAATGATTTTGAAGATGACATTGCCTTGTTTGATCGCTTGTTAGAAGATTTTGAGGCGTTTTATAGCCAGCAACAAACGCGGGTTTCTGCGGTCGATGAGCGTACCCGTGAAGCAGAAGAAAACCGTGCCCGTGCAGATATGGCACGCACCATTGTGCAGCAAGCCTTAAATCGGCGCTTAAATGGCCGTAAGTTGCCGTTTGCAGTGGTGCGCGTGTTGCAAGAGGGCTGGCGGCATGTGTTGTATTTGAGCTGTCTAAAAGAAGGCACTGAGTCAGAGTCTTGGCGTCAGGCGGTCAAAGTCGTTGATGCCTTGATCTGGTCAGTGATGCCGCCAAAAGGCGATGCGCAATGGGTCGACCGACTGAAGAGTGTCTCCCCAAAACTGATGAACAGCTTGCGTAAAGGCTTGGTTTCGGTGCATTTTGATACCTTGCAAATGGAGACCTTACTGCGCGAGATTGGCGTGGTGCATAAAGAGATTATTGACGGATTTGAAACCGCGATGGTTGAAATTCTCGATCAAGACGCTGCTGATTCGACTCCTGACTTTAATGGCATGTCCGTCGATCAGGCACTACGAGCAACCAATCCTAATCTAAAAGCAGTGGTGCTGCCCAAAGCGGATACCAATCCCGTCTATGATGGAGAAATACTTCCCGCAAGTGATCGGCATGTGATTGCAGTCAAGCAAATGACCATCGGATCTTGGGTGGAATTTATGCACAGTGATCGGCGTGATCGGCATAAATTGGTGGCGCGGATTCGCACCACAGAGCGCCTGATTTTTGCCAATCGTCGCGGCATTAAAGTGGCTGAAATGTCACAGATGCAGCTTGCGGTAGAGTTTAGCCAAGGTCGGGCACGGATTGTGGAAGAAAAACCACAGATTATCGACCGTGCCTTGCAGTCCGTGGTGGGTGGCCTCCGGCAGCTGAGTGCATAAGCGTCATGCATGACGTGAGTATTGAGGCGGGATGGTTGGCGATGGCACGCAAAGTGCCCTCGCCAAACTATAATCACCGACCTGAGCATGGTGCGATTCGTTTAATTGTGATTCATAACATCAGTTTACCGCCTGCGCAGTTTGGTGGTGGCTATATTGAGCAGTTTTTTCAGAACCAACTTGATCCGAGTATTCATGCTTATTTTGATGAAATCAAAAACTTAAAAGTTTCCTCACACGTGTTGATTACGCGTGAAGGTGAGCTAGTTCAGTTTGTATCATTTAACGACCGCGCATGGCATGCGGGAAACTCTTGCTATCAAGATACTGAAAATTGTAATGATTTTTCGATTGGCATCGAGTTAGAAGGTACTGATGATCAGCCGTTTACCGAGGCGCAATACCAAACATTACTGCCGCTGATTGATGCGATACAGCAGGCGTATCCGGCGACGCTGGGTCATGTGGCAGGGCATAGTGAGATTGCCCCGAATCGTAAAACTGATCCAGGGCCATGTTTTGACTGGTCGCGCATTCGCTTAGCCTAAAAAAACGCCCCAATCACAACATTTAGCATGTTGGATTGAGGCGATTTAGACAGTCCCACAGGGTCTAAAACGGTTTGCCCTATCTTAGATATAGACAGGGCAGATGTCTGTTACCAATGCTCACCAGGGAACGCATTGGCAAACAAGCGTTGCGCAACGGTGGCTTTCTGCGCTTGGTTCGGGTCTACGCCATCGGTTTGGCCGGTCGCTGCGGTTGAGCTTGGGAACAGGCGATAGCCGACTGACAAGATGTAGTCGTTGACTTTCGGGGCAAGTGCGTAGCTGATCGATGCAAAGGTGCCCAGCTTGGTTGCGATGCTTTTTGGGCGTTTGATCAACGCTTTAGCAACCAAATCACCCGCTTGTTCAGGCGATAGGGTCGGTACGTATTTGTAGATTTTGGTCGGTGCAATCATCGGGGTGCGTACCAACGGCATATAGATCGAGGTGAAATCAATCTTATGGGCGCGGACTTCAGCCGACATACAGCGGCTAAATGCATCGAGTGCAGCTTTACTGGCGACATAAGCCGAGAAGCGTGCAGCATTGGCTAAAACACCAATTGAGCTGATGTTAATGATATGGCCACTTTCACGTTCAATCATGTTCGGCAGTAGACGCAGAATCAGGCGAACTGCGCCGAAGTAGTTGAGCTGCATGGTGCGCTCAAAATCATGAAAGCGGTCAGTGGATTCAGCAACCGCACGGCGAATTGAGCGGCCGGCGTTATTAATCAGAATATCGATTTGACCTTCACGTGCCAGAATGTCTTGGGCGCATTGATCAATCGCATCCATGTCGTTCAAGTCACACGGATAAACAGCAGCATCACCGCCTGCGGCGACGATTTCACGTTGTACTTCTTCGAGTTTTTCGCGGGTACGTGCCACCAGAATCACCCGAGCACCGGCGCGGCCGAGTTGCTTGGCGACTGTTTCGCCGATGCCGCTAGAGGCTCCCGTCACGACTGCGGTTTTACCTTTGATTTTTTGGCTGAGTAACACTTCGATTTTGTTGTTCATCACACACTCCAGTACCGATGATTAAGACTGTCACAGCCCGTCGATTCGCGCCGACCACGCTGTAGTTGATGTGTTTAAATTAACAGTAGTTGGTATTAGTCGTCTATACCGCTTATCGGCTTCGAGTATTTATTCTAATTAATAATATTGTTATTTAACAGTTGCTTGGTGATTTTATGGATTTTTTATTCAAATATATTTTTAACTATTATTTAAATAGACTTTATTTAGAGTAATTGCTTTATTTTATTTAGAGTAATTGCTTTAGATGAATATCTTAAAATATAAACTTTAGGTGATTTACTCTAGTTTTGTTGCGTTGGTTTGAATAGAGCGCATTGGATACAGATACAGGCCAAGCGGTTCCACGATACAATGCCGCACCTTTTCCGTCAGTCAGCGAGTCAGCCATGTGGCGTTCCACCTTTATTGTCAGTGCGATGACCATGTTGTCGCGCATCTTGGGCTTGGTGCGCGATATGGTGCTGCTGAATGTGTTCGGCGCGGGCGGGCTGATGGATGCGTTTTTGGTCGCGTTTAAGATCCCGAACTTCTTTCGGCGCTTGCTGGCAGAAGGCGCATTTTCGCAAGCGTTTATTCCCGTCCTCACTGACTACAAAACTACTCGACTACACGCTGAGGTACAAGTGCTGATCAGTCGCGTGTTTGGCGTATTGCTGACGATTTTGTCAGTGATGACGGTGTTTGCGGTGGTGGCTGCCCCTGCATTGATTTGGTTGTTTGCGCCAGGCTTTGCCGATGATCCGATCAAGTTTGACACGGCGGTCGAGTTGCTGCGGCTGACCTTTCCGTATTTGCTGTTCATGTCGTTGACCGCGTTTGCCAGTAGTATTTTAAACAGTTACGGCTCGTTTGCGACGGCAGCCTTTGCGCCAGTGTTACTGAATCTGACCATGATCAGCGCGGCATGGTGGGCAACGCCGTATTTTGCTGAGCCGATCATGGCGCTCGGTTGGGCGGTGATCATCGCGGGGATTTTGCAGCTCGCGATTCAGATTCCAGAGTTGTGGAACAAGAAGTTGCTGATTCCGCCGAAAGTGGATTTTAAGCATGAAGGGGTGGTGCGGATTCTGAAGCTGATGCTACCCGCGCTGTTCGGGGTGTCGGTGGTGCAGATCAATCTATTGCTCAATACCATTTGGGCATCGTTTATGGTGACGGGGTCGGTGACGTGGTTGTATACCGCTGAGCGGCTGACTGAGCTGCCGTTGGGTCTGATTGGGATTGCGATTGCGACGGTGATTTTGCCTGCGCTATCGGCCAAGCACGCGGAGGCCAATGTGGAAAAATTCCGTGCGATGATCGATTGGGCGGCCAAGGTGATTGTGCTGGTCGGTATTCC
>JBBKWW010000111.1:0-7254 GCA_037969155.1 Moraxellaceae bacterium | reverse complement strand
ACACGGATCGTCATATGCGCCCTCTTCTTCCGTATCAGCCGCCGAGTCCTGCGTTTATTCGTCGAGTTTGGCGTGGCTGGCAAGCCTGGTTTCAGCCTACGTTTGAGGGCTTACAACACATTGATCCGCAGCGTCCAGCACTCTATGTCGGCAACCATACGCTGTTCGGCTATGACGTGCTGCCGCTGATCTTAGGACTGTACCTTGAACAGCATATTTGGCTACGCGGCGTCACAGATCGAGTGCATTTTCGCGTTCCACTCTGGAGGCAAATGGTACATCAATTCGGTGCGTTTAACGGCACACGCGATTCGGTCAGCGCCTTGATGCAAGCTGGAGAGCATATCCTGATCTACCCTGGCGGCGCGCGTGAAATGATGAAAAACAAGCACGAAGCGTATCAGTTGATCTGGAAAGATCGGATCGGTTTTATTGAACTGGCACTCCAGCATGGCTATGACATTATTCCATTCGCTGCCGTCGGCGGCGAAGAAACTTTCGACTTGCGTTATGATGCAGATGATTTTCGCAACTCGGCGCTCGGCCAGCTCGCCCGTAAAACCGGATTACTCAAATACATGCGCGACGGCGAGGCGTTTATCCCCTTTGTCACAGGGTTTAAGGGACTGCCCTATGTGCCTAAACGCCAACCGCTACGCTATCAATTTATGCCGAGAATCGAAACTCGGCAGCTGCCCATTGCACAACATGACACGTTAAAGTGGGTCTTGCGTGAGCAAGTGGCTCAAGCGATTCAGATGGGTATTGCCCAGCTTAAGTCCAGTGCAGAGCAATCACAGTAACCACACACAACTCACCATCAAAAGCAGTCATGACTGGCTTGCTTAACGCAACGATCAGACAACCCGTACTCAGCAACCACAAAACCTACAGATCAGTGCTAGGCGCTTGCTGGTGAAGCGGTTACTTTGGCGAACAGCATCGGCTTAATGCAACAATTGGAGAATCGTATGCAACATTCAAAACTCATGGGGCGCTCAGCGCTCACCGCACTGGCGCTGGGCACAGTGATGACGCTCACCGCGTGTGCCGGCATGACCCCGACCCAGAACCGTGCAGCGGCGACAGCAGCAGGTGCAGCAGCAGGCGCAGCCATCGGTGAAAAATCTGGCGGTCGAAGCGGCGCAGCGATTGGCGCGGCAATCGGCGCAGGCACTGCCAGTGTCATCGTAGACAGTCAGTAAAAAAAGCCCAGATCACCTAGATCGGTTGAGGTTTTAGTCGTTGCTAAAACCGACCGCATCGCGGCCGCTGTCAGACGTCAACAGACCCTAATACCAAAGCGGGTGGCTACTCTGAGCGTAGTCACCGTTTATTTGATTCGCTAGTCTCTAACAATACCGAGCGATCTAGCTCACGCAGCGCACCCATTTTAAAGCCTGAAATCGTCTTGGCCATCTCACGACGTAGCCACGGAATGCGATACATCCAAGGAAAAGCGAGATCTCTAAGCACGCCTAAATCTCGACGATTGGACTGATACAGTGGGGTCAATTGCCGACTCATCATTTGGTAAAACCGAATCGATGGCGCACGCCACTGCTCATAATACGGCCAAACCTGATCCCAATCTTGTGCCTGTTGCACGGCTCGCCCAATCGCCCACGCATCTAGTAGCGCCATATTGACCCCCTGTCCCAATTGCGGACTCATTGCATGGGCAGCATCACCCAACACGCCTAAGCGTCCCGCACCAAAATGGCTCAAAATGACGTCACGGTATTGCGCTCGCATAAACTGCTCGGGGCGCGTCACCACCTGTGCCAGCCACTCCGCTGCCTGTGGCCAAAACTGACCGACACCCTGTATCCACGCCGCGATCTGTTCGGGGTGCTGTCCCCACGTTGCAAACTGTGTCGTTGGAATACTCCAAAACAAACTGGATAAGCGCTGGGTCGGCTGACTCGGCACTGCACCGGTCGGCAAAACCCCCATCATGGTGTGTGCGCCCTGATAAAACTGATGTAACACTTGCCGATCTAACGTCTCACACTCTGGCAAAATCGACCAAATCGCCCCCCAAGGATATGGCCGATCCAGCAGCACCCAAGCTTGCGGCCGCAGTTGGCTTTTCGCACCATTGGCGATCAATACCGCATCGAAATGCTGCGTCTGCGGCACGCCAGATGCCTGTTGGTATTGTAACAACACGCCATCTGCCTGCTCCGATACACTCAGCACCGTGGTCGCCAGACACCAATCAATCGCCCGTACTGGTAACGCACCCACCAACACCTCACACAGTGCTGCACGATGCATACCCAAGCCAAAATCGTCTACATTCAAATCTCGATAATGATGATCCACCAAGAGACCGCCATTGGCGAGTTGGCCTTGTAATGCAGTGACGGGTGCGCCCAACGCCATCGCCGCATCAAAACAGCCCAAATGCCGAAACACTGCCAAGCCGGAAGGCTGTAATAGAATCCCCGCGCCGACGTTTTCAAGCTGTGCTGCTTGCTCAAACAGCGTAATCTGATGACCTTGGCGACTCAGTAATACCGCGCTGGCCAATCCCGCCGTCCCCGCCCCAACAATCGCAATTCGCTGTGTCTTCATCGCTGACCCGAGGCTGTTATAGAGTTTGGACTGTAGCAAATTTTGAGAGTGTGCTTGCTTGCTTTTGCAGATCGAGTAAGGCTAAAGCTGTCCGCTAGCCCCACCAGAAAAACACAATGCCCAGACACAAAAACGCCACCTAATACGGTGGCGTGTCACGCAAGTTTTATAGGGCAGTGGTTCGGTCTTATGCTACAGACCGTCCCGATACAGCGGATATCTAGCAACCTTTACATTTCGGTTGCGTCGTCGCTTTCAAACTCAAAATCCACCTCATCCAGCTCAAACTCAAATGCTGCATGCAGTTCTAGATTAATCGCTTTCATTCACTTGTTCCTCTAGTTAGTTTTACTACACTTGATCACTACAAAAAACATCTGGGCAGTTTATTTTTTAGCCCGTTTCTCCGTGATCATCTCAGATCGACACCTTAAAACAGATGCCTGTGTCATCACCCTAGTTAACCCTTCAGAGATGAAGGTCTCATGACAGTGCGATGACGCTTTGTGTAACGCCTATTCTGTTAGCAATTTTTATACCAAACTTAGCTTCGGTGTTCACAACATACAACGTAACGTACTTTGACCGTCTTGGTCAACATTTAAAGACAGTGTGTAACATTTAAAAACGCTACCCATCGTCAAACGAAACAAAGCACAGTGATTATTCATCTGTGCTTTGCAAATATTTATTTTAATCAATATTCAACATGAGACCTACCACTTAACTGCGGGTCAGTTTTTCCAACAAATAGCGCTGCGCCATATGTGGCTCCTCACCCTCAGCAGGCTGGACTCGCAACCATTGTCCGTCAGCTTGTAACTGCCATGCTTGCTGATTATCTTGCAAATAATTTAACAAGCCCTGCTGATAGACCCGCTTGCGCAGACTGCCAGAATCAAATGGAAAGCAGGTTTCCACTCGATTAAACAAGTTACGATCCATCGCGTCGGCACTCGCCCCATAAATGCGTGGCTCTCCGGCATTGGCAAAGTAATAGACCCGCGTATGCTCTAAGAAACGCCCAACAATCGAGCGCACTCGAATATTTTCAGACAATCCCTTAACCTGTGGCCGCAAGCAACAGATCGACCGAATAATCAAATCCACCTGTACACCAGCTTGCGACGCACGATAGAGCGCATCAATTAATTGCCGCTCAGTCAGCGCATTCACTTTAAAGATAATTTGTGCTGGCTTGCCTGCTTGGGCATTTTTTATTTCATCTTCAATAAAGCTGAGCAAACCATCATGCAGGGTAAATGGTGCATGTAGTAATTTTTTCAGCTTCGCGGCTTTGCCCATACCGGTCAGTTCTTGAAAAATTTTATGTACATCTTCACACAGCTCAATATCGGCTGACATCAGGCCATAGTCGGTGTACATTTTAGCGTTACCAGCATGATAGTTACCCGTACCGAGATGCACATAACGATGCAACTTGTCATGCTCACGCCGCACAATCAGAATCATCTTGGCGTGGGTTTTATAGCCGACGATGCCATACACCACGACTGCACCCGCTTCTTGCAGGACGTTGGCCACTTCGATGTTCGATTCTTCATCAAAACGTGCCCGCAGCTCAATCACCGCGGTGACTTCTTTACCATTACGGGCGGCTTCGGCCAGTACCTGTACGATTTCAGAATCAGGACCACTGCGATATAGCGTCTGCTTGATCGCTAACACTTGCGGATCGTGGGCAGCTTCACGCAAGAAACTGATCACGGGCGCAAATGATTCAAACGGATGATGCAACAATACATCTTGTCTTTTGATCGAACTGATGATGCTTTCGTCTTTTTTTAAGGTGCTCGGAAAGGATGGAATCAGTGGCTTATAACGTAGTTTTGGCCGATTAAAATTCGATAATAAACGCGCCAAATTAACAGGGCCATTGACCTGATACAGCTGATTACGATGCAATCCAAACTGTTGCAACAAATAAGCAATCAATTGTTCTGGGCAGTTTTGGGTCACTTCCAAGCGCACAGCACGACCAAACCGCCGCGAACTCAACTCGCCTTTAAGGGCTTTGGCCAAATCATCGACATCTTCATCTAGCTCTAAATCCGCATTACGTGTGACCCGAAACTGATGACAGCCCGTGGCGCTCATGCCTGGGAATAAATCACTCACATGCTCGTGAATAATCGCCGACAACATCACATGATGGTCTTGGCCGTCGGTCAAATGATTGGGTAAACGCACCACACGCGGCAAAGAACGCGGCGCAGGGACAATCGCCAGATTCATGTTACGCCCAAACGCATCCTTGCCTTCAAGTGACACGATAAAGTTTAAGCTTTTATTCACCAAGCGCGGAAAAGGATGCGCGGGGTCTAAACTAATGGGGGTGAGCACTGGCAAGACTTGCTCTTGAAAATACTGCTTAACCCATGCCGACTGCGCCTCAGACAACTCCTCACGCCGTAAAAAACGAATGTTTTCCTGTGCTAACGCAGGCAATACATCTTCATTCAAAATCCGATACTGTCGCTCAATCGCCGCATGGGTCGTCTCGCTGATTCGCGCCAAAATCTCAGAATGAGGCATGCCATCAGGCGATGGGCTCTGATCACTAAACAGTTTTTTTTGAAGTACGCCCGCCACTCGAATTTCAAAAAATTCGTCTATGTTGCGCGAAAAAATCAACAGAAAATTCAGTCGCTCAATCAATGGATGCAATGGGTCGACCGCTTGTTCTAGCACTCGCTGGTGAAAATCCAACAGCGAGATATCTCGATTAATATAGCGCTCAGCAGCGGTAAATGCTGCGCTGTGCGGCACATCGGCAGCGGCTACAATATCAGTCATGGCGGGACACCTATCGTCACAGTATTGTCATCTCAGTATGCGTGAATTATATGACGAATCTCTGACAATCGCAGATAATCCAGCGGCTTTGTATTGATTTTTACGGTGTTGCTGCTGGAATTGCTGCGCCGTTCATGTAGCGTGCAATGACCCGCTGACGATGTTTAACCCGTCGGTGCTGTGGATTGGCCTGATACACCACTGGATTCGGCACTAAAGCTGCCAATCGCGCAGCCTCTTGGCGCGTCAAACGGCTAGCGGATTTGCCGTAGTAATGCTGTGCGGCAGCCTCGGCACCATAAATCCCTTTACCAAACTCAATGGAGTTTAAATACACGGTTAAAATTCGATCTTTTGACCACAGCCGCTCTATCATCCAGGTCACCACAACCTCTTGTGCTTTACGCACATAAGAGCGCTCATTCCATAGAAATAAGTTTTTGGCAAGCTGCTGACTGATGGTTGAACCACCCGCCACCACGCTGCCACGCTTAGCATTTTTTTCGCGGGCGGCTCGAATACCATCCCAGTCAAAGCCGCTATGCTGCAAGAATTTAGCATCCTCACCCGCGACCAACGCACGTTTAAGGTGCGTGCTGATTTGTGGACTATCGACCCAGCGATGTTGTAGCGCGGGCGTGTCACCTGACCAGAGATAACGGTACATAAACATGCTGCGCTCAACTGGTTGCGTACGCCACACCACTAGCGTAGCAAAAATACTCAACTGGATCAGCAGTAGCAGACTCATCACCAATACACCCAGCCGAACCAAGAATTTTTTCATGCCGAGCTTGTCCTGTAAATGATCGACAAAATGCTACCATACACGGCACGGATCACCATGATCAATCATGCAATTTCGACGTCAGGATTTTTTAAACATGAGCCAACCACATTGGCAACTGTATGGCACGCTGGGCTGTCATCTCTGTGAGCAGGCTGAGCAATTGTTGCAGCAGTTTAGCGATACGCGAGCCGTTCGACTTGAACACATCGATATTGCAGATTTATCCGAGGTGCAGATGAACGAATGGGCGAGCCAAATTCCAGTATTAGCCACCACACAGGCTATTTTAATGTGGCCATTTTCACTGGCAGATTTGATGCAAGCGTATCAACAGGAGCCAGCGCATGACTGAGTCAACTGCACAACCGAATCGCATGCCACCCCTGCGGTCATGGTGGCTCACGGCCAGCTTGATTGCACTCAATATACTGGTTTTTGTGTATGGCTTACTGATCGGGATAGATGCCTTCAGCCCCAATAACCTTGATATTTTAAAGCTGGGCGCAAACTTTGCGCCGCTGACCGCCACAGGCGACATCTGGCGTTTATTCAGCAGTATGTTTATTCATATTGGGGTGCTGCACTTACTGGTCAATATGTGGGCATTGTATATTTTTGGCAGTTATACCGAGTTTTATTTTGGCCGTAAATTTTATGCAGCGATGTATCTGCTCTGTGGTGTGATGGGCAGTATCGCCAGTACATGGTGGAATCTGCCTGCCGCAGAAGCCATGCTGAGCCAAGAATTGCCACAACAACTACCTGCGATTAGTGCGGGCGCGTCAGGTGCAATTATGGGTTTGGGTGGTGCGCTATTGATTGCAGCGTGGCGGCCACGGGCAGACCTGCCGATCACCGCACGCTTGAATTTAAAGATGCTGATCACGCTGATGCTGATTAATCTGGCGATTGGGCTATTGATTCCCAATATCGACAATGCAGCACACATGGGTGGTGCGGTAACGGGCATTCTGCTGGCATGGCTGTTTACGTTTAGCCATCAGACAGGCCATGCCCAACAGCCCGCCTATGTTGCGATACGCTGGGCTGGCGTGTTGATCGTCGCG
>JBBKWW010000110.1:0-5876 GCA_037969155.1 Moraxellaceae bacterium | reverse complement strand
CTGTACGGCGTGATGCTTGGCGATGGGCATGCAACAGAAGACGGCTTTGAGTGGGGGGTATCCGGTAATCCACAACAAGATCGGCATCTGGATCTGGTGCGTAGCTACCTGACTGAGCGCGGCATTCATTTTTGGCAGACCGCACGCGGTGATACTTACGCACAAGTGCGCTGGGCATCTGGCGCGGGTGTGGTGCGTTGTGGCACGACAGGGCGTTTTGTCGAAGCCGGTGCGCCAACCCTGCCATTTAGCCGTGATGATCTGTATACCGCTGATGGTGAAAAACACATCGCGCCACGCTTTGCGCATTTGCCGAAAGATCACACCTTAGCCTTAGTACAAGGCTTGATTGACACCGATGGTGGCGTCAGTCGTGGCAAAGAAATCTACTTTACCAGTACCTCGCAACATCTGGCCGAAGGCTTACGCTATCAAATGCTACGGCTCGGTGTACCTGTTGCGGTTCAATACCGTGAGCGCGACAACAACCATCAAGGCACACGCAGCGACGGTTCGGCGATTGAATTTACTGGCATCACCAAAGCCTACGACCTGCGGATTCCTGCTGTGGCTGAACTGGCCGAACGGGTCGGCTGCAAGGCCATCAGTAAGAAAAACTGGATCGAGTGGAACGGCAAGATTTTTAGTCGGGTCAAATCGGTCGAGTCGATCCGCTCCACCCCGTTTGTGTATGACCTGAAAGTCGAAGGCGATGTGTCGTACATGACCACCGCAGGCTTGGCACACAATGGTGGCAAGCGTAAAGGCGCGGTCTGTGCCTACCTTGAAACGTGGCACTTGGACATCGAAGAATTTTTAGAGCTGCGCAAAAACACCGGTGATGATCGCCGCCGTACGCATGACATGAACACCGCCAACTGGGTTCCTGATTTGTTTATGCAGCGCGTGATTGAAGGCGGTGACTGGACGCTGTTTAGCCCATCAGATGCGCCAGATCTACATGATTTAACCGGTCATGCCTTTGCCCAGCGCTATGCTGAATATGAGCAAATGTGTATTGATGGACAGGTCAAACTGTTCAAAAAAATCAAAGCGCAAGACCTGTGGCGCAAGATGCTGTCGATGCTGTTCGAAACCGGTCATCCGTGGATCACCTTTAAAGATGTGTGTAATCTACGCTCACCGCAGCAACATGTCGGCGTGGTGCATTCGTCTAACTTGTGCTGTATTGCTGCCGATCAACGAGTAGTTACTGATCGAGGCATGCTGACCATTGGTGAGTTGTACGCGCTGGGCGGCAAAAACCAAGTCATTGGTTTGGATGGTGTTGATCAAGCATCTGAGATGCTACTGCCACGCCCGAATGCACCGATGGTAAAAATCACCACCCAAGAAGGCTATAGCCATAAAGTCACACCCGATCATAAAGTCTGGGTCAAAGACACTGGCTGGGTCGAGGCACAGCACCTGCAACACGGCGACAAGCTGCTGACCCAACAGCTCGAAGGCTTGTGGGGCGAACAGCATCACCCTGAGCTGGCCTACCTCATCGGCTTGACCGCAGGCGATGGTACTTTTGGTGGTCGAGAACACAGCAATGTACACGTGGATATCTGGGCAAGTGATTTCAAACATCTGCCTTATATTGAGCAAGCGGCGCATACTGTGTTGCACGGCAATACTGTTTTACGCACCACTTCTAGCAATCAACCGCGCTTTAACATCGATCCAATCCGTGGCAAAGCACGCCTGACCTCCATGCCATTGGCACGTCTGATGGCTGCGCATGGCTTTAATAAGGCCAGCAAACTACAAGTCCCGCACGTGATCTGGACGGGAACTCGCGCCACCGCCGCAGCTTATCTTAAAGGGCTGTATCAAGCGGATGGCAATATTGTGGCCAGCCATGAGGTCAGCACCATGGCGGTGGCGTCTACATCACTGGCGTTTATTGAAGAACTACAAATTTTATGGGCAAATTTTGGCGTAAAATCAAGCATCAACAAGATGCGCGATACCCAAATTAATGTACTGCCAAACGGTCAAGGCGGTGTGGCTGAATATGAATGCCAAGCGTTGTATCGCTTGCTGATTACTTCAATTCAGGGCTGTAAAATCGCTGAAGAGATTACAGGTTTGGCGGCCAGCAAGTCCTCTGAAGCAGCACAGCAATTTTTGCAAAACCTACAAAAAACAGGCTATCAGCAAAAACACCATGCGACCTTTACCGGTTTAGAGATTTTACCGAATGAAGATGCATTTTGCTTGATGGTACAGTCTGATAGCCACGCATGGACTGTCAATGGCATGGTGACCAAAAACACCGAAATCACCTTGAATACCAGCGCGGAAGAAATCGCGGTGTGTAACTTGGGTTCGATCAATCTGGTCAAGCACATCAACGACGGCAAGCTCGACGAAGCCAAGCTTGAGCGCACCATCAAAACCGCAGTACGCATGCTTGATAACGTCATCGACATCAACTACTACGCGGTTCCACAAGCCAAAACCTCCAACCTGCGGCATCGTCCAGTCGGTATGGGCATCATGGGTTTCCAAGATGCGCTATACGAACTCGGTCTAGCCTATGGCTCGAATGAAGCGATTACCTTTGCGGATCGTTCGATGGAGGTGATCAGCTATCACGCGATTCATACCTCTAGCGAACTGGCGGTCGAGCGCGGCGCGTATAGCACCTTTAAAGGGTCGCTGTGGGATCAAGGGATTTTGCCGATTGATTCATTGGATCTGGTCGCCAAGACTCGCCCTGCTGGCATGTTTGAAGTCGACCGCTCCAGCACCATGGACTGGGACACGCTACGCGCCAAAGTTCAAAAAGATGGCATGCGCAACAGTAATGTGATGGCGATTGCACCAACCGCGACCATCTCGAATATCTGTGGTGTGGCGCAATCGATTGAGCCAACATTCCAGAATTTGTATGTTAAATCCAACCTGTCCGGCGAATTCACCGTGATTAACCCGTACTTGGTGCGGGCGCTGAAAGCACGTGATTTGTGGGATGTGGTGATGGTCAATGACCTGAAACACTATGAAGGCTCAGTACAACAGATCGCACGGATTCCAGATGACGTGAAGGCGATTTTTGCCACCGCGTTTGAAGTAGAGCCGCGTTGGATGGTGGATGCGGCCAGCCGTCGTCAGAAGTGGATTGATCAGGCTCAATCGTTGAACCTGTATATCGCGGGTGCAAACGGTAAGAAGCTGGACATCACCTACAAGATGGCGTGGTTGCGTGGTCTGAAAACCACCTATTACCTGCGTGCATTGGGTGCGACTTCAGCAGAAAAATCCACCATTACCACCGGCACACTGAATAAGGTCAGTTCGTCTGCACCTGCATCCGTGGCGGCGGTCGCCTCAGTGGCTGCACCCGTTGCAGAAGTGGTTGAAGACGATGCATTTGCCAATGCCGCCCCTGTGCCAGAGGCTTGCTCTATCGACAATCCTGATTGTGAAGCCTGTCAATAATTTAAATGGGGGCTGGGCGCAAGCTCAGCTCCTTTTTTGATAAAAGGTGGTTACCATGACTCAGGCAGATGATGATGCAAAAGCAAAGTCCTTAACAAAGGATCAGACTGAGCATGCTAAATTTTTAGTAGAACGAAATAAAGAAATCTATAAGTATACTTTTGAGTCAACTAAATTTTTGGACTCCAAAATATCTAGACTACTGACAATTATCACCTTTCTCTTCACACTTCAAACGGCATTAGTTTCTGTGTTTTTTTTCAAAATGGAAGGATCTTTTTTTAAGTGGATTCTGTTCTTTTTTATACTGTTAGCGTACTGGAGGCTACTTGTAGCATTACATAGTGCCGTTGACACGTCAGCCCCAAGAAAAAGGGCTGGGCTTCAAACTACGGATAAAGACACGTTAAAAGAATGTGCTGATTTCTCTGATGACATGGAAAAAACACTTGCGCTTAATGCGAATTTTGCGCGTTCGCTGGCTATTGTGATAGAGAGTACAATTGATAAGAATCAAGGACTAGCTACAGACATCTCTAAAATCGGTAAGGAAATCACTCGCTCTTACTGGTTGGTTGGTCTATGTGTTTTGCTTGCAAGTATTGTCAGTCTTTTTTCACCTTTAGAGGCATCATCAAAGCTGCCTCACAAATCGGAGCAATTTAGTATGTCTGAATCTCAGTCAAACCAGCAAAATAAGCCAATGCCTATTCCTCAGCCCACTAGCGTTGGGTCGGCGGACTTAGGGGTAACTCCACCGACTGCTAAACCAATGCCGATACCAAAGCCGACAAACATCATGGCTCTATATGACAGTGTTAACTCTACTCATGTAACACCTTACAAAAGTAATGAGTGACACGAAAAACAACAGTCTTGGCACAATCGCCATTGGCTCATTGGCTCAATGGCTCAATGGCTCAATGGCGGGTCAGTTTGTCGTGCCAGATGACTTCGATGAACCGCTTGATGATGAGTTGTTAGATTTATTTGAAGGCAAAGATGACGTAAAACTTACGGACAAAGGTTCGTAATCCATTCTGTTTTAAAAGGAAACCCACCATGTCCATTTTATCATGGGACGATTTTGATGAAAAAGACACCACAGTCGCGACAAAACCTGCGCCAAGCGCAGCGCCGAAGCTCACGCCATCGCAACCTGCTACTCAAGCACAAGCGACTGTTTCTGCTGCATCAACGCCAGCTCAATCAGTGGGTGATGCTGTACCCGTTTCGCCCGCAGCCCAGCTCAGTGATTCAGCCAGTGCCATGGAACGTGCCCAGCACGCCCTCGCCAACCTCGATGTCGCCGCAGGGCTAGAAGACCTCGAAATGGGCGCACAGCGTATCCAAGTCGATGACAAGCGCATGATTAACTGCCGCGCCGACTTGAACCAACTCGTGCCGTTTAAATACGAATGGGCATGGCAAAAATACCTCGACGGCTGCGCCAACCACTGGATGCCGCAAGAAATCAACATGACTGCCGACATCGCATTATGGAAGTCTGAAAACGGCCTAACCGCAGATGAACGTACCGTGGTCATGCGCTCACTCGGCTTCTTTTCGACGGCTGACAGTCTGGTCGCGAATAATCTGGTGCTGGCCTTGTATCGCCACATCACCAATCCAGAATGCCGCCAATACATCTTGCGCCAAGCCTTCGAGGAGGCAATCCATACGCATGCGTACCAGTACTGCATTCAGTCGCTGGGCATGGATGAAGGCGAAGTGTTTAACATGTACCGCGAAGTGCCCAGCGTCGCTAAAAAAGCCACGTGGGCACTCAAATACACCCAAAGCTTATCTGATCCGACCTTTAACACGGGTACACCGGAAGCCGATCAACGCTTACTACGCAACCTGATTGCGTTCTATTGTGTGTTGGAAGGGATTTTCTTTTATTGTGGCTTTACCCAGATTCTGTCGATGGGTCGCCGCAATAAAATGGGCGGTGTCGCGGAGCAATTCCAGTACATTCTGCGTGATGAATCAATGCACTTGAACTTCGGTATCGATGTGATTAACCAGATCAAAATCGAAAATCCACACCTGTGGACGGCTGAATTCCGTGATGAAGTGACCCAAATGATCTTGGAAGGCATGACCTTAGAGATCGAGTATGCACGTGACACCATGCCGCGTGGCGTGTTGGGCATGAATGCCGCGATGATGGAAGAATACCTACAGTTCATCGCCAATCGTCGTCTGGTACAGCTTGGCCTGCCAGAGCAGTTTGCTGGCGTGCAAAATCCATTTACGTGGATGAGCGAGATGATGGACTTGCGCAAAGAGAAAAACTTTTTTGAAACTCGCGTGACGGACTATCAAGTCGGTGGTGCGTTAAGCTGGTAAGTTTTTTATTTTATTAATAAAAACCGTCTCAATCTGAGGCGGTTTTTTGTTGGAACAGATCAAACATC
>JBBKWW010000109.1:0-3152 GCA_037969155.1 Moraxellaceae bacterium | reverse complement strand
TGTCGATACAGTTCAGCCAGTGTCGCCGCCACTGCTTCAGCACGTAGCCGATCTTGCTGCCGTGTGTAGTCATTGAAGCCTTGCCGCATGCTCCACGTGGTCGCTGCACCCATCGCAAGAATCATCAGCAAGCACAGGCCGAGCATGACCGCAAACAATTGATGAGTAATACTAAAACGTAAGCGCATAGGACAGGGCTAAATGGCTGAAACTGAACAATCACAGCTTGCCAGCAATCATCGTACAGATTCAAGCCATGCTGTGTTGTCGATCTAGCATGGCTTGCTGGCCGGTCAGGATTATCTGGTGATCGGTGGGGCAAAGGTGCGCACGGCGCAGCCTACTCGACTAGATTGATTTCCCGCTCGTATCAGCCAACGCCCGATCTTCCCAATCTAACCAATCCACCGCAAAATCCTGCACATACTGATTGACCGCCCGCCCAATGGTGGGAAAGAACCGCTGCGGTTGACCCTGAAACAGATCATAGTGGCGCAGCCAGTCCTTGCTGCGGCCTTTCATCTCCGCAAAATATAGCGTGATCTGTTGTTGTTGCAGTAGCTGATCCAGCTCACACAACATCTCCGCCGCCGTGGTATCCACATCCGTGATCGGCTCCGCCGCAATCACCACACAGCGAATCGGCCGCTGTGCCTGTGCAATATGCCGCTGCAACGTGCGCCGAAACTGGCCTTGATTGGCAAAAAATAACGGCGCATCCCAGCGAAATAACAACAAGCCCTCGATCTGCTTGGCTTCGGGATGTCGTTGAATATCATGATAGCCTTTCATCCCATCCACGCGCCCCAGCACCGCAGAGTAGGGTTGCCATGCACGCCAAATAAATAAACCCAACGCAATGCCAACCGCCAAAAAAATCCCTTCGATCACACCAAAGATTGCAACACCCAAGAAGCACATGATCGACGTCCAAAACTCACTGCGCCGCAGCCGATATAGGGCTTTGACCGCACGATATTCGATCAATGACCAACAGGCGGCAATCACCACCGCCGCCAATGCAGCCTTGGGGACGTGACTCAGCAGGTTCGGTGCAAGCATTAAAAACAGCAGGATCAATACAGCACTAAATAGGCCGGTCATTTGGGTTTTTGAGCCAGCGGCTTCGGCGACTGGCGTGCGTGAGGCACTGCTACTGACCGTAAAACCTTGAAACAAGCCGCTGCCGAGATTGGAGAGACCCAAAGCGATGAGTTCACGATTTGGATAAACGCTCACGCCCAAACGCTGCGCATAGCTGCGACTTAAAATACTCATATCGGCAAACGCAACCAAGGCAATCGCCAAGGCAGCTGGTAATAATCGTTGCACCTCTGGCCAAGACACCTGCGGCCATTGTGCGCTGGGTAATCCTTGCGGAATCTGACCAATCACCGCCACCATCGTGGATAAACTCATCAGATAAACCACTAAGGTGCTCAGCACCATCGCAATCAGTACCGCAGGCCAGCGTGGTCGATAGTATCGGCAGCACAAGATCAGGCTCAAACACCCGATGCCAATTAAACTGGGCCAACCCAGCCATGACACCTGTCCGAGAGCTTGGCCGAGCAGGAGCAGGTGTTGCCACAGGCTACCGGCGGGTAGGGTTAAATCCAACAGCTTGGGCAATTGGCTGACCAACACGGTCAGCGCAATGCCGTTCAGATAGCCATAGCGAATCGGTGTAGAGATAAGGTCGGTGACAAAACCAAGCCGCAATAGCCCTGCCAATACACACAGGCCACCGGTGATAATCGACAAGATCGCTGCTAATGCGACCGCATGTGCGCTAGAGCCCGCTGCTAACGGTAAAATACTGATCGCAATTAACCCTGCTAATGCTGAGTCTGGCCCAAGCACCAAAATACGACTAGTACCGACCAGCGTATAAATGATCAGTGGCACGATGGTGGCATACAGGCCGTAAATCGCGGGGACACCTGAGGCTTCCGCGTAACTCATGCCAATCGGAACCAACATCGCGCTGAGTACCAGCGCGGCCAGCAGATCGGCTTTGCAGCTTGCCCACGAGTAGCCGACGAGGGTCGGCAGTAACCAACGCGGGGCAGTGGCTGGGGCGGTTTGTGGCGCAGTCTTTGTGTTGTGCGGACGGCTGGGTTGCATGCGCTTGGGTCTGGGTCAAGATCAGCTCATACTGTAGCGCGAAGTGCCATGTATGCTTAAGATTTTCTTCGATTTCGGGTCAAGAACAGGATGTTGCTGATTAATAAAAGCTTATCTGTTTTCAATAAACCAGAGTGTTAAAGCATTACCGTGAAAAATACCAATCTAAGGTTTCGTCAACTTCTTCTATGGCGATTTCTAAGATCAGTTCTGCGTACTTAACCTGACCGGCCGAAATTGCAAATGCCGCCGTAGCTGCACGAGTTAATTCTTGTTCTTGCTGATGTTTGATACAAAGTAAGGCACATTTCCCAAGCTCTGAAACAGCAGTTTCATACGGAAGTAGTAAATGATCTTGGATTTCAATCCCTTGTTTTTGTCTGGCAACTTCAATTGACGCTGGTAGGTTAAAGAAGCTGGGTGTAACGCTCTCTGGTGCAAGAAAAATAAGCTTAACGATTTCAGGCACTACAGCAAAAGATGCAGAGTAGATTGAGCCTTGATGATATAAGCTGCTCCATAGAGAAAACCATGGCTCATCTTCATAATTCTTTTCTTTTGGGTACATGCTCAACATCGAAAGCAAGTGAGGGATGTTTGAAGCGTTTCCATATGCGTGGTCTAATTTACCCCAATCCATTTCCTATGCTCCCCCTATAAAACCAATAAATCCGATTCTGTAGCAGCAATTATGTCGGGTGCGCTACGTGCACCAATTTGCCACAATCCCAAAAAAGACCCGATTACTCAGGTCTTTTTACACTGCATGACAACGTCGATCAATCCACCACTGCTTCAGCCGTCACACCACCAACTGCCGCCGTGGTCGCTAGACCAGTTTGGCCACTGGCATCGGTCGCGACATAGGCTTGATTGGCTGTTGAAATCTGCGCCGATCCGGTTGCTGTATTGGTCGCTGCGGGTTCAGCAGGTTTTAGCCCACCGCCGCCCAATGCCTTGTACAGATTGACCTGCGTCAACAAGCTCGACTGCTGCAAACTGATCAACGACTGCTCCGCACCAAA
>JBBKWW010000108.1:0-7109 GCA_037969155.1 Moraxellaceae bacterium | reverse complement strand
GACAGATCGACCAGCGCCACCAACGTATTCCGACCGATATTTAGACTATTTAAACGTACTCGCTCATCACGGCGCGGCGGCATCTGCGCAGGCTGTCGGTACGCATCGAACCGATAGGCGTTCCAGTGACAAATTGGGCTAAAATTAAGCTCCAGATACTCCGTCTGCCCGACCACTTGAATAAACAACTCAAAACAAGTGGTTTGCCACAAATCATCCTGCCGCGTTGGCTCAAGCGGTGTATGCATGTGAGGCCAAATGATCTGCTGCTGCGGATCATTAAGCTGATAGCTCAACTGCCAGCATTGCGTGGTAAGTTGCGCAATCTCCACCTGCACCGACAGCTCAGGCGCGGGTCGATTCGCACACAAGTCATAGCCTTGCTTAAACATTGAACACCTCATCTTCTGAACCCGTTCAGGTCTTAAAAAACGCTTTAAACTGCAAAAAAGCCATACAAACACCACAATTCCACTCATTTTAGTCACTTTATTCGATCAAGCGACTAACAAGCACCTACAAAAAAACGCGATTCACCGCGTGTGACTGGTCTAAAATCAGCGCTAAATCATCACGGGTATCAGGCTATTATGTTGTCAAACTCTAAAACACTGCTCATGGTCAGCTTGGCTTGTTTCATCAGCTTTAACACGCAAGCCGAAAGTAATTTGCCCAATACAGATCGCGATGCTGCAAATGCCGCTGTTGAGTTTAAACAATCCTTACCCACCACGATGGAAGAAATTGCAACGGTCGATGTGCTCGGTGAAATTTGCCCCAAAATCCTTGGTGAGCGCATGAATCGGCAATTTAATCAAGGTTATCAACATCTGGTGAGTACCCTGCTACCCAATATTCCAAGCCCTAGCGTCGCCATCCAAAGCCTACGTGGCGATGCAGAATATAGCAAACTACTGGATATCGCCCGTGCCGATACTGCACGCTACGCAGTCGCTGAGAACCGTGCGGTCTGCTTAGATGTTTTACATTATCCAGCACCGCCAACCCCATAAACACGAGTCACACCAAAATCACTGCCGCCAGTACTTTTGTACTGGTTTTTTTGACCCTAAGATCGAAACGTTCATGCGAACGCCCTACAAAAGCCTCTGTATGCACCGTGATGTTCTGCTAGCATGTATCCCCTCTGTGCTCTCGCTTTTTTCATACGGATTCGCCCACCATGACCACCCGCCTTCGCATTCTGACCACCATCATGGTTGCTGGACTCAGCACACACGTTGCAGCGGTCACGATCATGCCTTCGCCGCCGCAACTTGAAAACAAGTCCTATCTGTTGATGGACTATGAATCAGGCCAAGTCTTAGCATCCTCC
Organism: Moraxellaceae bacterium; assembly: GCA_037969155.1. GTDB lineage: Bacteria > Pseudomonadota > Gammaproteobacteria > Pseudomonadales > Moraxellaceae > JAYXXU01. The sequence goes on along the minus strand of JBBKWW010000108.1, from coordinate 5,773 downwards.
AATCCAGATGAGCGGATTCCACCCGCCTCACTGACCAAAATGATGACCAGCCTCATCGTGGAACAAAAACTGATGGCTGGCCAACTGCAAGAAGACGAACAGGTGCGTGTCAGTGAACATGCATGGTGTCGCGGCGTCAGTACAGAATCCTGTATGTATTTACCACTCAATGGCTCTGCCAGTATCCTCGACATGCTACGCGGGATTATTATTCAATCGGGCAATGATGCTTCTAAAGCAGTCGCAGAACACATTGCGGGCAATGAAGGCGCATTTGCCGATCTGATGAATGCCGAAGCCAAACGTATTGGCATGAACAACACCAACTTTCTCAACTCAACTGGCCTGCCGATGGATAACCATTACAGCTCAGCACATGACTTGGCCATTTTGGCACGCACCATCATTCGTGACAGTGCAAAGTATTACCCGATCTACTCGGAAAAAGAATTTACCTATAACAATATCAAGCAAGCCAATCGTAATGCACTGTTGTTTAGTGATCCTTCGGTTGATGGGCTAAAAACTGGCTTTACCGATGCAGCAGGCTACTGCATGACCACCTCCAGCAAGCGTGGCGCAATGCGACTGATCTCAGTGATCATGGGCGCACAGAGTACCAAAGCACGGGCGCAGCAAAGCCGCGAGCTATTGAGCTGGGGGTTTAGTAACTTTGAAACAGTGACCTTACGGCCGGCAGCACAGCCGTTGGCCACAACACCTGTCTGGTTTGGTCAAACGAAAACCCTGTCGATTGGACTGGCCGAGAGCTTAATCGTCACGTTGCCACGTGGACAAGCGGCAAAAGTACAAACCCAGTTTAGTGTACTGCCTAATCTTGAAGCACCGATTCAGCAAGGCCAAGTGATCGGTAAAATGATCACCTCACTCGATGGCAAGCCTCTCGCTGAACGGCCATTGGTGGCATTACAAACCGTCGAGCAAGCGAGCTTTTTCTCTCGGTTACTTGACCGTATTAAAATGTTCTTTGCTAAGCTGATGAATCAATCGGCTTAAACTGAACTGACCGCGCCCATTCAGCTTGATGGGCGCTGGCCTTCTCCCGCCACATGCTTATCCAGATTACGCGCCGCTTGCTGCAATGCGCCCAAAATCCGTTCGCGGTCGTAAGATTTCACTTCATCCATATCCAACTGTAAATTAAAGCCATCCATCTCAAACTCAACCCAACGCCGATTGAGGGTGTGCGAGCTTTCAAATTGATCCAACACCTCCCACGTCTGCATCGGCTTGGCAATGCCTTTAAGATTCAACATGCCACGCTCACGACAGCTAATTTTATCTCGAATCAATAAGTAGGTATCATTTGAAATTAAAATCTCGTCAGGGTTGGCCGCTGTCTGCAAGCGTGCCGCAAGGTTGGCATCACGACCAATAATCGTATAACTCATCCGACTATTGCTACCGAAGTTACCGACGTGACAGTAGCCAGTGGTAATCCCCATCCGCACATGTAGCCCATCAAAGCCCAACGCCTTCCATTTTTGCCGCAGTAACTTGTTCTCACGGCGCATGGCAATCGCCATTTCTACACAAGCCAACGCATCATTACGAGCGCCTTTACTGGTCGGATCGCCAAAGAATATCAGCAGTGCATCACCGATAAACTTATCAATCGTACCACCATATTTTTTGGCGAGATCAGACATGTGTTCAAAATAAGTATTCAGGATCGTCGCCAAATCATCAGGCAACAGGCTTTCAGATAGCTCAGTAAAGCCCTGAATGTCCGAAAAGAAAATGGTCAGTTTTTTACGCTTATTCTCAATCCGCGCATCACGATCACCACGCAAAATGGACTGCCACACCTGACTCGGTGCATAACGCGCGATTTTATTGGCGACATTCATAAAATGGGTCGTTTTCGCCTGTGCCTCGACCAACTGTCGCTCAGCCAGTTGTATCCGATGGCGGGCAGCGACCAACTCGACCACCACACTAATCATCAAGGCAATCATCGACACCACAGTGACCAGAATCGGCGTTTGCTGCACGGCCGAGCCGCTATAACCAAAAAAATAAGCGCTGATCAAGGTACTGGCAATCGTCAATACCAGCACCACTAGCCAGCCAAAAACACCCGACACCGCCATCAACGACAACAACAGTGTACTGGCGAACACCAGTGAAGGCACAATCGAAAATTGGGTGATACTGATACAGACTCCAAGCAACAGTGCATCCAGTAAAATCGCCGGAAAAGCAGAACGCTCCAAGCCAAAATGCCGATGATATAACCACTGTAAGCGAGTCTGAACAAACGGCCAAACTGCTAAAACGGCGACCAAAAACAATACACGGCCATCCACGACCTGTGCATGCAGACATGTCAGCAAAATGACGATAAACAGTAAACTGGTCGAAACACGCTCGTGTCGGCCAAACAACCGCACGGTATCGCGAAAGGAATTAGAGACGCTGGCCATTACAATCCATATAAGGTTTAACGCGTATTGCACACTGCAACATATGCTAGACATCCCCCATCACGCAACCGAGATTGCGTGATCTGGGGCATAAACAAGCTAAATCAGCCCATTTTCCAGTCGAACGGCATATCACCTTGACCACGTAGTGCCAACATCAAGGTTTGCCGCATCCGTGCCAATACTTCATTGCTATACGCAACGGTGGGCGTGCCCCACACTGGCTTCGGCCAAACCAAATCATTGCGATAACGCGCAATATGGTGAAAGTGCAATTGTGGCACCATATTACCCAAGGCCGCCACGTTCATTTTATCGGCACGAAACACCCGTGCCATTTGGCTAGACAACCAACTCGACTCACGCAAAAACTGCTCTTGATCTGCAACCGACAATTCGTATAACTCGGTTGCACCAGAAACTCGCGGCACTAAAATCAACCACGGAAACTGCATATCATTCATCAAACGACAGGTCGATAATGGAAAATCGCCCACTAAAAAAGTATCTTGGGCAAGCTGGGGGTGCAGGCTGAACATGGTCGTCCTATGGGTCGTAAAATCATACAAGTTGCCGATCTTAGCACAGGATCACGCCTGCCACAGCAGTCACACAGCACTGCCCATACAAAAGCCTACATCCTCAGCCTATTTCACCTAAAACAACCGATTCATCCCATTCAGCGCAGCCACCCGATACGCTTCTGCCATGGTCGGATAATTAAATGTGGTCTGCGTAAAGTAATGCAGTGAATTATGCTCACCACTGAGCATGACCGCCTGACCGATATGCACAATCTCAGCTGCATTGGTGCCAAAACAATGAATCCCCAACACCTCAAGTGTTTCACGGTGAAACAAAATTTTCAGCATCCCCACCGTATCGCCGATGATCTGAGCGCGCGCCAAATGCTTAAAAAATGCCTGTCCGACTTCATAGGGCACTTTTTCGTGGGTCAGCTCCTTCTCAGTTTTACCAATTGACGAAATCTCTGGAATCGTATAAATCCCAGTCGGCACACTCACCACCGTCTGTGCGTCAGTTTCACCAATCATAAATGCAGCAGCAGCACGCCCCTGATCATAAGCTGCCGAGGCTAAGGACGGCCAACCGATCACATCTCCAGCCGCATACACATGCTCTACCGCCGTCTGATAGCGCTCATTCACAGTGAGTTGACCACGACTATTGGCGGTTAAACCCATATTCTCCAGACCCATGCCATCGGTATTACCTGAACGGCCATTACTCCATAAAATCGCATCAGCCTTGATTTTTTTGCCTGACTGCAAATGCAAAACCACCGCATCATCGAAAGTTTCTAATTGCTGCATGTCTTCATTATTACGGATTAATACACCCAGCTCACGCAAATAATAGGATAATGCGTCGGAGATTTCATCATCTAAATAACTCAGCAATTGCGGCTGATTATTGATCAGCTCAACCTTATAGCCTAAACCGACAAAAATAGAGGCATACTCACAACCAATCACCCCAGCACCATAGATAATAATTTTTTGGATCGGATAATCTAAGGTTAGAATCGAATCGCTATCAAATACCCGCTCATGATTAAAATCTAACTCAGCAGGATGCCAAGGTCTACTACCTGTCGCAATCACCAGCTGCTTAAAACCAATTTTTTCGTAGCCACCATCATTAGACTGCACAGTCAGATGATGCGGATCATCCAAAATGGCTGTGCCATAGTGTACATCAATATGATTACGCTCATAAAAACGAGTATGCGTCTCGACTTGTTGTTCAATTACCTTACGTGCATTCTGTAGAATCGTGGTCAGCGGCACATGCTTCCACTCGCCGATTTTTTGAAATAACGGATCACGCTGATAACGAATAAGATTATAGACCGTTTGGCGCAAGGCTTTACTCGGAATTGTTCCTACATGTGCGCAATTACCACCGACTTGGGCGCGATGATCGACCACACCGACATGATAGCCGGCCTTGGTCAGCTTCATTGCAGCGGCTTCACCCGCCGGTCCCGCGCCAAGTACGACCGCATCATAGTCAAAACGCGGCTCAGTTGGCTTTTTTTTACGTGGCATCACTTCGCTCTCTATCGACTCCAGAAGGAATCTAATTGTACCCCGATTTACATGAGAAACGATTATCTGACCGCTAAATCATTGTTTAGTAGTAGCAATGACATCAATTACGGGTACTACTCGCTTATATATTGTGTCTATATAACGACTGTAGACATGAAGCACCGCCCAGAGTAACTGTTGTAATGTCAGTGGGCGCTGTCGACGAGCTAGAAATACACGATCTTCGGTAAGCCCCCAACCTGCATAAAATGGAGTGCCAAGGGTGATCACTTTGATACCACATGATCGCGCCAACAAACCTGCATCGGCAGTCACCACATAGACCAGATCAATACCCCGCAGTGCCGCCTGTAAATCCGTTTTGCTCGCATCAATATAGGTAATTTTGCCTAGACTCTTTGCGCGCTTCAGACTGAGCGGCAACTCCTTTGCGTACTCAAGGTCAGCACTTGTATTATAACAAATCAATTCTGCGTTAGGCTGTTCTTCTCGGGCGAGTGCTAGAACATCCAATGTATTATAACCCAAGACATTACCTGCCTTCATATCAGGGTCAGTCAGCGACTGTGCCAACACCATTACTCTATTTTTCGGCGAGTCATCTTTAATAATATCGGCATGAACAATGGTTAAATACTGCATATATTGCATATACCAAGTATCAATCACATCCTGCTGTGCCGCAAAATCATTATTCAACAACATGGATTCTAGTGCTGTTGGCTGCTCAGAGCTAGCATAATACTCCAGTGGATCAATTACAAAGCCATAATAACGTGGGGAAGATAACCATGTGGATAACGGCGCCATAGCAAAGTGCTGTGGCTTTATTTTCCACTCGTCCAATAGCATCTTATAGCCAAACATTGGTGCTGTAGCGTTAAGGACAACATCGGCAGCACTTGCAGAGGACTTGATTTGGTTCAAGCATAAATCTGATGTTAGCTCTTCAGCCGAAACAAAATTTAATTGGTGCTCAGGATATGCGGCAACCAAGTGCCGATGCAGCTCAGAGGAGTCAAAGCCCAACATCCACATTAAGCGCTTTGGCACGACTGTCGTGCTAGCTTCTGGCTTGCTCTCCATTTCACGCAACTTGACCAATTGTTTCACTGCTTCTTCAGCAGTAATCTCTACTTTATAAATAGGATCAAAATAGCGCATGTATAATAGATAGGCTCCCGCAAACACTTCGGCAACACTCAACTTTCGGGTGCGACGTGCATTTGGTTGGCGATCATCGGTCAATCC
>JBBKWW010000107.1:0-8209 GCA_037969155.1 Moraxellaceae bacterium | reverse complement strand
AATCTGAGTGAAGTCAAAGTACGTGACTTCGTGCCAAGTCATGCGCTGTTCAAGACTGCCAGTTGCCAGTCCACTCCGAACTGCTCAGTGAACACGCAGCCTGCTGTGAATGGTAGTGGTGAAGTAAGTTGGTTAATCAGCGGCCCTGTACGTCCAGCGGTGCAAGGCAATGTACGCTTCTGTGTCCAAGTGCCACCACTGGCTGAACCACCGATTCAATAATCGCTGAATCAAAAAATCCCCGTAATTCAATTTGCGGGGATTTTTGTTGAATGGTGATCACCTCATCAGGGTCGTTTTATACCAATCCATTTAATAAACCTAACTCAATCCTCCCCTTGCGCCGTATACGGCGCAACCCGAAGGGACACGGCAGTTTTTGGGGGCTACTGCGTTGCGAGTCGTTTACTTAGAATGACTAAGCCTCACGATTCACGCCTTGTATCCCCTCAAAAGCTGCCAGTGTCGCGGCCGTGGCTCAAACGTCAACAGCCCCTAGTCAGTCGGTGGTTTCCAGCCTTCTGCTTGTTCGACCGCTTCACCTGAGAGGAACTTTTCCCGTTGCTCATCCAGAAACTTGCGCGATTCAGGATCCATCACGTTGAGACGTTTTTCATTGATTAACAAGGTCTGATGTCTGAGCCACTCTTGCCACGCTTGTTTCGAGACGGTTTCAAACATCTGTTGGCCTTTTGCGGTCGGAAATGGCGCAAACTCTAAGCCTTCCATGTCGGCTTGGTATTTACGACAAAAAACAATACGACTCATACAGGCGCTCCTTCGGCCAGTGAAAGTGCGACCAGACGAGTCTGCGCACGTTTAATCGCCGCTTGTACTTGGTTGGGCGCAGTGCCGCCAATATGATCGCGAGCGGCAACTGAGCCTTCAAGGGTCAGCACGCCAAACACGTCCTCGGTAATCAATGCAGAAAAACCTTGCAGTTGTACCAATTCCAGCTCAGATAAGTCTTTGCCGAGCTGTACACCCAGCGCGACGGCTTTGCCGACCACTTCGTGCGCATCACGGAATGCCAGACCTTTTTTAACCAGATAGTCTGCCAAATCAGTCGCGGTCGAAAAGCCACGAAACGCGGCTTCACGCATGACGTCGAGATTGGGTTTAAGCGCTGGAATCATATCGGCAAAGGCGAGTAAGCTGCCCTGTAGCGTATCAATGGCATCAAACAGCGGTTCTTTGTCTTCTTGGTTGTCTTTGTTATAGGCCAGTGGTTGACCTTTCATCAGCGTCAGCAGACTCATTAAGTCACCAAACACGCGACCACTTTTACCACGCACCAGCTCGGGTACGTCGGGATTTTTCTTTTGTGGCATGATCGATGAGCCCGTGCAGAAGCGATCAGGAATCTGTACAAACTGAAACTGTGCCGAGGTCCACAACACCAGCTCCTCGCTCATGCGAGACAGATGCATCATGATCAGCGCGGCAGCACTACAAAACTCAATCGCAAAATCGCGATCAGACACCGCATCCAGTGAGTTTTCACAGACCGCTTCAAAACCCAATAGCTCAGCTGTCATGTGGCGATCAATCGGATAGGTCGTCCCTGCTAAAGCGGCAGCGCCCAGCGGTAGCCGATTGGTCCGTTTGCGACAGTCAAGCAACCGCTCACCATCGCGCAACAGCATTTCGAACCATGCCATTAGATGATGGCCAAAGGTCACTGGTTGCGCCGCTTGTAAATGGGTAAAACCAGGCATGATGGTTGCGGTATGCTGTGCCGCAAGGTCTAAGATCCCCTGTTGTAGCCGCAACAGTGTCACAAGGATCTGATCAATGCTATCGCGTAAATACAGGCGAATATCGGTGGCGACTTGATCATTGCGGCTGCGGCCGGTATGTAGTTTCTTACCGGTGATGCCGATTTTGTCGGTGAGGCGTGCTTCGATGTTCATGTGGACATCTTCGAGATCAATCCGCCATTCGAAACGGCCGGCTTGAATCTCCTTTCGAATGTCCTCAAGACCATGGATAATCGCATCACGCTCAGCGATGCTGAGTACGCCGACCTGAGTCAACATGGTCGCATGGGCGATAGAGCCATTGATGTCTTGTTGGTACAGTCGCTGATCGAACTGAACAGAAGCGGTAAATTGCGCCACAAATGCGTCTGTGGCTTCAGAAAAACGGCCACCCCACATGCCTGATGCCAGTGGATCATCATGCGTCGGGTGTACAGAGGGAGAGTTGGATTGTGTGGTCATCGTGGTCAGACAAAATAAAATCGAGTATAGCAAATCCTAACACGTCCGAGGCGAGTCCTGAGCTGACCTTCTTTTTGCCGCGTTTTTCGGAGCCGCGTCATCTGCGCTCGCTGTTGCTCAGTGTCAACGTGATGGCGTTGTTTATGTGCTTGGTGTCGTTGCCGAGTCTGATGGATTTTTCGTGGGCGTTATTACTGCGTTATGTTTTTTTTGCCAATTGGGTCGCCTTAACCTGTGCCTTGTTGACCGATGCTTTGCGTGATTTTTTGATGTGGCTGCCGCGCAAACTGGCTTTATTGTTTAGTTTTTTATTGTTTGAAGTGGTGGTGGTGCTATTTAGTGTGATTGCTAATCTACTGTTGCATCTGAGCGGTTGGGAGCCGTGGCAGCTTGCTCGCGTGTTATCAGATATGGCGCGGCATGTGTTACTCGCGGGCATGTTGGGCTGGTTGGTCTTGCATTATTTATATTTAAGAGAGCAGTTAATCATACAGCATCGGGCAGAGTTGCTGGCACGGGTACAAGCGCTACAAACACGGATTCGACCGCATTTTTTATTCAATTCGATGAATACATTAGCGCAATTGGTCGGCATGGACAGTGAGCGGGCTGAACGAGCGATTGAGGATATTTCGGCATTGTTTCGTGCCAGTTTAAACGCCACAGGTGAAATTAGCTTGAGTGAGGAGCTGGAAACCTGTCAGCGTTATTTGGCTCTAGAAAAGCTACGTCTGGGTGAGCGGCTGCAAATCGAGTGGCGTTTGCCGGATGAAGATACATTATATGATATGATGATTCCGGCGTTGACCTTACAGCCTTTACTGGAAAATGCAGTTTATCATGGGGTCGAAACGCGCAGCGAGCCGAGTGTTTTGAGTGTTTTGATCGAAGAGAAAGCGAATCGAGTCACAATCGTGGTGACAAATCCGTATCAAGCTGGTACAAAATCAGCCAAGGGTCATCGAATCGCGTTAGACAATATCGAACAGCGGCTCAAGGTGTATTATGGCGTCACAGCGCGGTTGATGGTGTATGAGAGCAATGGGTTGTTTACCGTGTATCTGTCCTATCCGCAAGACAGCACAATAACAAGCATATGAAGCATCTGGGTATGCTGACAAGGAGGAGTGCATGAAGATTTTGGTTTGCGATGACGAACCGTTAGCCCGCGAGCGTTTAAGCCGCATGGTGCAAGATGCGGGGCACACGGTTGTTGCTCAAGCCACCAACGGAGTTGAGGCGCTAGAGGCGGTTCGGATTTTTCAGCCTGATGTGTTGTTCCTCGATGTTCGGATGCCCGAAATGGATGGGCTGCGTTGCGCTGAAGCGTTGATGCGTTTAGAAAGTCCCCCCGCAGTGATTTTTGTGACCGCATTTGATCAGCATGCGATTGATGCCTTTCGTACGCAGGCGATTGGCTATTTGTTGAAGCCGGTGAGTCGAGATGATTTACAGTCTGCTTTGAATCGTGCCAGTCGGCTAAATACCGCACAAGTGAATCATTTACGTGTGCTGCATGATCCAAATGCAATGGCCATGCGCCAGCATATCGCTGCCCGTACGCATCGTGGCATGGAGCTGATTCCGATTGAAAATATTTATTATTTTCTGGCCGATCAGAAGTATGTGACCGTGCGACATAGCGGTGGTCAGGTGCTAATCGATGAAACCTTAAAAGAGCTTGAGACCGAGTTCGGTGATCGCTTTATTCGGATTCATCGTAATGCGCTGTTGGCGGTGCCTTATCTAGAAGGCTTAGAGATGGTGTCAACTGGTCAATATCAGGTACGTTTTCGGGGTATTGATGAGCGCTTAGCCGTCAGTCGGCGGCATTTGCCACAATTACGTGACAAGATGCACACGCTATAGGCCAAATCAGTAATTTTTAACAAAAACCGGAGCTTGTTTCCGGTTTTTGTGTTTTTGTGGCTGATTTCTGGATGGATGATGGCCTGTTGGCTTGTGACTGTGCGGTGGATTTGGCATTCTAGTGCTGGGTTGGCCTGTGTTTGCCGATGATTGATCCAAAGGAACTTAAATGAAATTGCTAAAAATTGCGACGCGGCAAAGTCCACTCGCGCTGTGGCAGGCGGAGCATATCAAGGCGCGTTTGTTGGCGGCGCATGCTGATTTGCAGATTGAATTGGTGACATTTGTGACCCAAGGTGATCGTATTTTAGATACACCACTGGCTAAAATTGGTGGTAAAGGTTTATTTGTTAAAGAATTAGAACATGCCTTACTGGATGGTCGGGCAGATTTGGCAGTGCATTCGATGAAAGATATGCCGATGGAGCTGCCCGAAGGCTTATGTTTGCCGGTCACTTGTACTCGTGAGGATCCGACGGATGCGTTGGTATCCAATCATTATGCTGATGTAGCGAGTTTGCCGCAGGGTGCACGGTTGGGCACGTCGAGTTTGCGTCGTCGCTGTCAAATGCAGGCCGTGCGTCCAGATTTACAGATTATTGATCTGAGAGGAAATGTCGGTACGCGTTTGGCGAAGCTGGATGCGGGTCAGTATGACGCGATTATTTTGGCTTCTGCGGGTTTAAAGCGGCTGGGTTTTGATGCACGCATTGCTGAGCGTTTGGATACCTCGGTGAGTTTGCCTGCGGTGGGGCAGGGTGCGTTAGGCTTGGAGTGTCGGCTGGGTGATACGGAGACTTTGGCACGCATTCAGTGTTTGCTGGATATTGAGACGGATGTCTGTGTACGGGCGGAACGCGCGTTTAATCATCGTTTGATGGGTGGCTGCCAAGTGCCGATTGCGGGTTATGCGATTCTCCAACAAGATGGTGCGCTGTGGCTGCGTGGTCGGGTCGGTAGTCTCGATGGATCAGAGCTGCTCAAAGCAGAATGTACTGGCACAGCAGATGCTGCGGAAGCGTTGGGTCGGGCTTTGGCCGAGCAGTTACTCGAGATGGGTGCAGGTCGGTTATTGGCGCAGCTTGATTCACATGGTTTAGGTCAGGCTTAAGCATGCGCTGGCATGTGTTGAATACACGTCCCGCTGATCGGGCTTCAGGCTTGACGACACAACTGCGCCAAGCAGGCCATCAGGTGTCTGAGTTACCGTTATTGGCGTTTGAGCCATGTGCGCTAAACCGCACGGATCAGCATGCATTACAGCAGATCGCACAACACGCCGTGGTGGTGGTGATTAGTCCGATTGCGGCACAGTTGGGTTTGGCGCATGTAACGCGGCTGGGGATCACTTTGCAAGGTCTGCCGATTCGCTGGATTGCAGTGGGACAAGCCACTGCTCAGGTGTTACGTCAAGCTGGCCTACATCCAACCGTGCCCATGCTGGAAACCAGCGAAGGACTGGTGGCCTTGCCTGAGATTGAACAGCTGAATGCGATGCAGCAAGTGATGATTTGGCGTGGTGAGGCGGGGCGTGAGTTGATTCAATTACAGTTACAGCAACAACAGGTTAGTTTGAGTAATCTTGCATTGTATCGCCGTGTTAAACCACAGAGATTGGCCGAGAGTTGGTCTCAGGTTGTTCAGCAAGCGGGCTGGCCAGATGTGGTGCTGATTTCTAGTGCCGAGGCGTGGCGGCAGTGGCAGGCATTGACGCAGGCAGAGGCCACCAAAGCTTTTTTATTGGTATTAGGACAGCGGCTATTCCAGCAGCTACAACCGCTCACTGCGCAGGTGCTGCCATTGGTGGATTTACAGCCGCTGACGATTGAGCGTGCCTTACATGAGGTCGCCATCCAATGATGCTGCTCTGGCGTGCGATTTTTCTGTTGATGTTACTGCTGCTCAGTTGGTTCGGCTGGCAGTTGTATACGCAGCAGCAATTGATGATTAAGCAGGTGCAGCAAGATCAAAAAACCCTGACCCAACAGTTGGGTGATTTAAATGACCGTTTGGTCGCTGTCGCCAGAATGCAAACACAGCCAGTCAATCTGTCGATTGAGCGCAGTGTCGCTGTGCCCGAGCAAGCAGAATTATTGCGGCAAAATATTCGGCAAGGCTTGCTCTTGGCGCAAGCTGCCTTACAGGATGGTCGCCAGGAAGATGCTGATGCCTTATTGCTGAATATTCAGACGCTATTACAGAGTCCAGCTCAGCAGTCGTTAGCACCGGCGTTAGTGACCGGCTTACAAGCGGCGGTACAAGCGGATCGTATTCAGTTAGGCCAAACCGCACAGTTACGTCAAACCGCCCGTCAGTCGATGGATCGTGCATTGCTCAGGATTCAGCAGCAACTGGATCATATGGCTCGTCAAGGCCCCGTGCTATATGTGCCAAATACGGTGGAGGCTGCTACTGTGGCCACAGCACCCGATTGGCGAGAGCGCTTGGCGCAGGTCGTATCCATTCAGCGTGTCCCGTCTGAGCAACAAGTCACGCTGACGCAGCGTGCCTTATTGTGTCGCGAAGTTGCTTTGACTGTGGGGCTGGCACGCCATGCAGTGCGGCAGCAACAGCCAGACCAATTACGCGCCCTATTGAGAGAGGCCGCGCAGCAATTGTCCCGCTTGCCGGATGCGGAGGCCGTGCAGACCCTGCAATGGCTAGAGCAACTGCTGGCGTCGCCGCTGCCGCAAGTGTTACCGCTCAAATCATTGTCTTTGCTGCCTGAGCGTGAGTCATCATGAAGGTCAACTTACTGATGCTCAGTGCTTTGATGTTGCTGATGGTGCTGGCCGGTGCGTTGTTTGCCAGCAGCCTGAGCCGAGATTCAGGGTATGTGTTGGTCTTATGGCAAGGCTGGCAGTTGCAAACAGGCGTTGGTTTTTTTCTGCTGTTACTGCTGTGTAGTGCTGTCTTAATTGTATTGTTTTTATTGTTGTTTTCAACGCTGTCAGGCGGGTTTGGCCGCCGAAAAAACAGCCAGCTGCAAGCACAGCAACAGCTGCTGAACCAGTTGCAGCATGCGATGGTGTACCAGATTTTACAAGCACCTGAGCAAGCTTTAGATCGCTTGAGCTTACAGCAAGCGCAACAGCCTTCGGGTTGGTTGCGTTTGGCGCAGTTGTATTTTGCCGCGCAGATTAATTCGCAAGGCAATTTACAGCGCTACCTATCCGATGTGCCGGAGTCGCACCAAGTCTTTGCGCAGCTGATTCAGGCTGAATGGTTACTACAGCAGCAACAGCCTGAACAAGCGTTGCCATTGTTATTTTTGGTTTATCCCGTCTTACCGCCGCATGTACCCGCTCACTGGCATCCTGCACTTGAGCAAGCAGTGCTCAGGCTGTGGGGGCAGTATGCGCTGCAACAGCCTTGGCAGGTGTTGCAGGTTGCGCCGCTGCCGATTTTGCCGCTTGAGGCACAGCAGGCGTGGTTACGCGCGCTGAGACAACAGTCTGCTGGTGCATCGCCAGAGCAGTTCGCGCAGTTACTGGCCTATTATGATCGGCAGACCGCCGCCGAGCGTACTGCTTCGGTGATGGCATGGTTGCAGTTATTGGTGGTGATGAGCGCAGCAGATGAGCGGGCGTGGTTATTAGCGATTGGAGATTTACAGCAGCAGTTGTCGGCAGAGGTGCTGTGGTTATGGCTCACGTTGGCGACCCGTACGGCTCGCAGTGCGACTGAGCAACAGCAAGCTGAGCAGTTGTTTGACTCACTGAACCAACGCTATCCTGCACAGCCCAATGTCCGACTCGCACACGCCTGGTGGTTGCATACCAATCAACAGACCGATGTTGCCCAACAACTACTGCTCGATTGGCCAACCTGTGAGTTGGCTGATCGTTTTCATCTACTGTGTCAGCTTGCCGATCAGCCGATGCTGTATCAGCGGTTAGCACCTGTTTTACATGATTTTACAACGGTTGAGTCTGTATTATGAGTTCGATTAAAGAATGCCCTGTGGTCTACCATCAGCAAGTGGCATGGGGCGATATGGATGTTTTTGGGCATGTCAATAATGTCATGTATTACCGCTATATCGAAAGCGCACGGATCGATTATTTGACCCAAGTGGATGCATTTGCACACGGCTTAGTCACCGTGGTGTCTTCCAC
>JBBKWW010000106.1:0-9491 GCA_037969155.1 Moraxellaceae bacterium | reverse complement strand
GGTAATTCAATCCGCACCCGCAGGGTTCGACTGTCCAGATTGAGGTCAGGCAAGATCGCAATCACTTTGCCATGAAAATCTTCACTGGGGAATGCCGTCAATTGCGCAACGATCATGCTGCCAATCCGAATTCCACCTGTCTGCGCTTCAGGCACAGCCGCTTCTAGCCAGACACTGTCCAGCCCATTGATCCTTGCCAGCGTTTGACCTGCACTCATCGTCATGCCCGAACGGACATCCAAGCTCTGAATCACGCCGCTGATTGGCGCAAATAAAGTGATGGTGGCGTGTGGCTGCCGCGTTTTTTCAACCCGCGCAATCAAGTCCGCAGACATACCAAGCAGCAGTAGGCGTTGTTTCGCGGCATGCATCAGGGATTGCTCACCCATTTTCAGCACGGCGAGGTATTCAATCTGCGCACCCGCCCAGTCTGGCACCAGCAAATCTGCAATGGGCGCACCCAGCGCCACCACATCTCCAGTGGCACGCGCATAGACCCGTTCAACAAAACCATTGCTGCGTGTTTGCATGACAGCCACCAGACGATCATTGAGTTGGATCGTGCCTGCTACGGTGATGCGATTGTCCAGCTCGCCGCGCGACACTGGCGCAACACGAACACCTAAATTCTGGGTAATGCTGGGATCAATCTTGATGCTGGTCGCGCTGGCAGCGCCTGCATCATTGCCGCCATCGGCATATTTTGCCACCAGTTGCATATCCATAAATGGCGACTTACCCGGTTTGTCAAAATGCTGGTCAGGCTTCATCGGGTCGTACCAATAAAGCACTTTGGCATGGCTTGGCGTAGCCGCTTGATCCATATTTGACATTTGTTGCATCGCATGATGACTGGCAAACCAATAACCCACACCGCCGCCCACGCCAAGTGCAGTCGCAATGGCCACCACCATGATCGCTAATTTCATCGTTGGCTGATTCATTTGAGCAGTGCTCCCTGTCGGCTGGACGATGGTGTAAGGGCAGTTTGCTGATCCTCTACGAGATCAACACCGCCGCCATAGACGTAATAAAGTTGCGCCGCCGTCACGGCACGCCTATTTTCAAGGGTAATGATTTTTAAGCGTTGTTCGATGAGTTCACGGCGTGCGGTCAGGACTGCACTCAGATCGGCGTTGCCTGCTTGGTAACTGGCAAGTTGTAGGGTGACTTTCTGTTGTGTAAGCGGGAGTGCAGTTAAATTGGCGCGGTCAAGTTGTCGATTCAGCGCGGCGTAATCCGCCAAATCATTTTCAAGCATATTGATTTGGTCACGTCGTACGATTTCACGCTGTGCATCAATATCCGCTTGTTCCGACATTGCGGCCGCAATCAAAGGATCAACACGGTGCGCGTTAAAGATGGGCAGCTCAAAGGTCAGTTTCACCCCGATCATGTCACCAAACTGAGGGGCGCGATGGGAGTAGCCGAACTCAACGCTCATATCTGATTTTTTAAGCGATTGCGCGGCGACAACCTTGGCATCCGCCAGTTGCGACTCGGCAGCAAATGCTTGTAGCTCTGGATGATTGTGTAAATGATGGTGTAACTGCTCTGCATTGATTGGCAGTTCGGCTACGTCTTGAGTCAGCGCTTGCTCGCTGCCAGATGGCATCCCTAGATAACGGCGTAATGCTGATTTCGCTTTACTGAGATCACGATTCAGGTCATCGCGTTGATCATCAAGTTGTGCCGCTTCTTGCTGCGGTAATACCGCATCAGCGAGCTGACGATGACCCGATGCAATTTGGGCAAGGACAGCTTCGGCGAGTAATTTATTTTCAGAAAACAAGCCATCAAATAGCGCAATTTTGCGCTCTAGGTAATAGCGATTAAACCACGCAATGGCGGTATTTTTTCGCAGTTTTAACAGAACGATGGGGTGCTGTGCGAGTGCGACATCCACTTTTGCATGGCTGACTTCAACTTGCGCCCGACGTTTAGCTGCATTCGGGATATCTTGCATGACGCCAATTTTCGACATCGTCATGTTGTCCGTATTTAACTGCCCTGCCGCATTGCCTGTTACAGGAAAATTATCGAGACCCACATACACTTTAGGATTGGGTAACGCACCCGCAGGGATTGACGCTGACTCAGCCGCACCAATTTGGGCTGCATTGGCTTGCAGTTCAGGTGAATTTTGCTCAGCAAGTGCCAATGCTTCATTTAGTGAAAGTGGTGCAGCATCAGCCGCACAGGTTGCCAGAAGAAATGCGACTGGCAGCATCAGTCGTTTAGATCGATGCCCGTGCATAGCTGGCAGATTCAAATCTAAAATGGTTACTAAAAATGGAGACATGCCCTCATTCCCTACAATAGACACACGCAGACGCGTGCACATGGTTCAAAGGTTTAAAAACCTTGAACCTCTAAATCGATAGGTGAATTAAAGCGCGCGTGGAGGTCGCCACAATCCGAACAGATCAGGCGTAGGAACAAACTCGAAGGATTGAGCAATAAAATGCTGTGTATTTAGATATTGCGGTTTAGGCTGTAAGCCCATCATGTTTGACACCGGATGCGCAAGTTGCACGTGATACATCACGCAATCTTGTCCAGACTTGCACAAACTGTTATGCGATTGATCGACCTTCTGACAATCCATGCCAGACATGTCGGCTTGATCATCCTGATCCATGGCCATCATCGGCATGGAGGCTGGCAGCACTGCAACGGATTGCGCTTGCATCTGTTGCATTGCACATGGACTATGCACTGACATCGCAACTGCTGCCGATCCTACGGAGAGGATAGCAAGAGACAGGAAGCTGGTGAGTATGAGTCGGAGGATGTGCATTTTTAGAATACTATTCCGATTCAGAATATTTGGCAACATCTGTCTGGTTTGCAATCCAAACACACCCACAGCGACCCACAACAGCATTGATGCAAGCGCCACACCCGTGGATTAATGAGGTGTGGCACACGACTGGCCATGATTAAAACCTAAAATAGTCAGACTGTGGTGATCACCGCTTGCCAGCGACCATCTGGCAAACGCTCACAGAGCTGATTCGTATCAGGATCTAGACTAAATAGATGCAACCATTGATGGTTGACCAAGTTAGCCAAGACAGCATGCTTGGCTAAAATCGACTCAATCGCTTTCGAAGGGGCTTCGATCCAGACGCTCAAGCGTAGCGGCGTGTGCCGCCATGTCTGCCCATCATGCAGGCTTTGTAGCGGCAAACCGATGCGTAAATCACCGCCATTGCCCTCAAACACGCCAATATTGCCACCGACCACGTTATGCAGCACTTTATCGCCACTGCCCCAGTGTAGATTGTCCACGGTGGAGCTGTAATATTGAAAGTTAATCCAGTGCGCGACCACGACTGGCGCAGTCAAAATCAGCTCCAAAATCTTATGCTCTTGATCTTCGTGATAGTCATAGTTGTGTAAAAAGCAGCGGCCATTCAGATCAAGCTGCCGACTACGCTGCCGCGAGGCGGCAATAAAACCAGCATTATTGGTCAGCCCCCATTCGGGGCGTACTTGTGACCAGTCGCGAGTGCGCTGCACAAACGCCTTGAGCAGCGCCTGATCATCGTCGATATGCAAGTCTAAACTGGCCGCCCGCTCACGACGACTCGCGGCAGAACCCGCCTGCAACCATTGCTTAACCTGCGCGAATGAAGCAGGATGATGCGTGGCTGGTGGCAAATCAAACAGGCGGATTTCATCGGTCACGGTGTCGTGTAAAGCCGCCACAAACTGTGTATCGGCTGGAATTTGTACGCCTTGCTGTTCAAGCTGTGCGCGAATATCAGCGCGATTGAGTAAACTCGCCAAAACACGAGCATTTACCTCACCCGTTTGGCCACAACACGCGCCGCAGTTCAGACCTGCTGCATGCGGATTATTGCTGGTTTGACTACCATGCCCGACCAATAACACCCAAGCGGCCAAAGGCTGCGGCAAGGACATGGCCTTTAAAATGGTAGCGGCCAGCTGCACGCTCTCATGCAGCGAGCTTTCATCGAGTTTTGGCTGAAACAGGATTTTTTCTTGATCCGTCAAACCGTCAGGATTAGACGCAGCCATCCCCAAGGAATCACGCACCAGCTTCCACACATAGCCCAGACCCAACGTTTCCACAAAACCAAAACCACCCAAGGCTGATTTCCGATAACCCTGCCAACGCTGATCTTGCTGGGTGCGATGAAACACGGTGGCCGATAGGCGTTGGCTCAGGTCGGCGGTACTGGCGTGAGCGACCACATTTAATGCTGGCCGCAATAAACCCGGTAACTGTGGCCGAGCCGCCTGAGCAGCAGGCGGCTGATAGTCGATGGGTAAACCAAAAAACCCTGCAAAGCCATGCGTGCGAATGTCAGCATGCTGCTTTTCTAAAGCACGCCGCATCACCTCGGAGCGCACATCAATACAAAACACCGCATCCAGCACAGCGCGTGCAGGTTTCGGCAGTGGTGGTGCGTGCTGTAAGCCGTGATGGATCGGCATTTGCCACGTCAGCTCTAACGCCGCCTGCCAGATCCAGTGAATCGGTGCTTCAGGCATTGCTCTAGGTTGTGCCAAATGCTGCTGCCAGACGTGTAACTGGGTCGGCTCAAGCAGCAAGTCGGCCAGCACCCAGTCCCATGCCAAACGAATCGCCAACAGTTGCTGTAAGTGATCATCGCTAGCACCCTCCTGCTTGGCTTGCCAGGCCAGATACGCGCACCAGCCTGCCCAGCCATTGACGCTAAAGATCAACGCAGTTAAATACTGCTGTAAGCTTGCCTCGGTCAATCCCAAATGCTGACAGGCCATGAGCAATAGTTCGTGGTAGTCCTCTGGCAACTGCTGGATGCGCTTACTCACCGCTGGAATATCGGTCAAAAACGCCAAACCATGATCATGAGCATTGGTTTTACGCCACAACGCGTATAAGCCTTTGGTTTTATCAGGAGTCCAAATCGCCTGACCACGATCGAACCAAGACGCACAATATTGACCGATATTATGGGTCACAATATTGCGTAATGACATGCGCTGATCGCTAGGCTGCTGTTGATCCAGCCACGTGGTGAGTACCGCGTAGGGCGTACCGTGCGGTGTATCGTCTTGCACCTGTAAAAACTCAGCACATGTTTCACGACGGCCATGACCTGCCAAACTTGCACTCAGTGCTGCTGGACTGATTTGCCCTCGCGCGAAAGCCTGCTGATACCATGCTAACGGCATGGTTGCGGTGGTTTTATTGAGCAGGTGCAGTTGCTCAGCCGCTTCAGGCAACGGTAGATCGACAAACCCCCACCACGGATTCACCGCAATTAAGCGATCGAGCGGCCACGCGGGAGCAACCCGACCGATAGCCACACTGATCGCGTGTTGTAGCAGCTCAGCATTCACCTCAACAAAGGCAGACGATTGGGTAGAGAGTATATTCATGTCAGATCCTTGGACGCTATCAGCACAGTCGAGGAAGGTATCGCAGCAATAGGCTGAGCATGTTGCATACGGCTCGGCCACAGCCGCCAAGTCAAGCGAGTCATACCCTCATCCAGATAAAATCCCGCAAACGCTCTGGGGTGTAACCAACGGGCAAACCGGCCAGCAGGATCAGCAATCACCATCTCCTGCACCAATAGCAACACACCAAAGGCTACCGCCACAAACCAGAATAAAAAACTGGGGCGCGAATCGATTGCCGACGGCATGAGTTGTTCAAACACATGGTGCAAGACCGCATAGAGCAGCATCAAACCCAGCAATGTGCAGCCAATCGTCACCACACTACGCAGCCGTCCTGCCACGCTATAAGACTGTAATAACGGGAAAATACCAATCATGTACGCGAACACAAACAGCGTAAACACCGCATCTTGTGTTAACGAAAACCCAATCAGACCAATTGCCGCCGCCAAGCCCATCACCAGCAGCAGGCGCATCCATTTGGCACGACTGTTATCCATCGACTGTAGCGAAAACTGATTCAGACGAGTGGCTGCCCAAGCACTCTCCCCAGCAGCCAAAAAGGCATGCGTCTTATACAGCGAGTGTGCCAGCAAATGTAGCAATGCCAACGAATACGCACCTAGACCGATTTCAAGCAACATAAAACCCATCTGTGCACAGGTTGACCATGCCAACATCACCTTGATACTGACCCGTGTCAGCATCACCACAGAAGCCACACAAGCAGTCATGCCACCGATCACCACCAATAGCACCTGAGCGGTCGGCACTGCATCCAAGAGCCCACTGAAGCGTAACAGTACGTACCCGCCAATATTAATAATACCCGCATGTAACAGCGCCGAAACGGGTGTAGGCGCTTCCATCACCTGTAAAATCCAACCATGCACTGGCAGCTGAGCAGTTTTGAGGATCACACCCGTCACCACCAGCAGCGCAATCGCCCACACATGCGGTGATGCCATCTGTTGCGAGATGGCCAGCAATAGTTGATCAATGGCAAAGCTGCCATACAGCATATATAGATAGACACTCGCCGCAATTAAACTCAGATTGGCGATACTGACAACTAACAGCCGCTTGCGGGCAGCCAAAATCGCCGCTGGACGGTGGCTAAAAAAGGTCAGCACCCGATGTAATAACAGGTCATTGACCAGCCATGCCAGCACCAGTAACAGCAGATTATTGGTACTGACCAATAGCCAAACACTGGCCAAAATGCAAAATAAATCTCTAAAATAACTGCCTTTTTTTGGATTTCCAGCCAGATATCGATCCGAATAACGCACGATCACCCAGCCAATAAATGCGGTAAGTGTCATCATCAGCGTAGAGAGCGTGTCCACTTGAACCGCCCATATCTGCCAACCGACTGGGCTTGCCATGACGGTACTGGCTTGGGTCAGAACAAAGCCAAAACCCGAAACCGCCAGCACGGTTAAGCATAATCCAGCCGCCAGCTGTTGGCTCAGGGGCTGTCGGGTGCAAAGCAATCCAATCAACACCAGCAACCAAGGTGCAAGCAACCAAACGACACCCACCAGCGGTACCAGCGGGGCGAACGATAAAAAATCGCTAAGCATATCGGTGAGCCTCAATAAGATATTGCTATTGTGCTGATTTTTAGGATTCTGTAAAATACAGATAAACGATGCTTTCGTTCTGTTTAACAGAACACTAATCACGGACACATACACATGCCACAGCTCAACTATCACCATCTCAACTATTTTAGAGTGGTGGCCAAAACGGGCAATCTCACCCGTGCTGCCCAACAGCTACACATTGCCCAATCCGCCTTATCCACACAAATCAAACAACTAGAACAGCAACTTGGCCAAGTGCTTTTCTTACGGCAACGGCGCGGGCTGGAGTTGACTGAGGCAGGGCGGATTGCACTCAGTTACGCCGAAAACATTCACAGCAGTGGTAGTGAGCTATTAGGCTTATTTCGCGATGAAAACATGCAGTCACGCCAAATGCTACGGATCGGTGCAGTGGCGACCTTAAGTCGTAACTTTCAAGAAAGCTTTATTGAACCGCTGCTGCACCGCTCTGATGTCACGTTGGTGTTGCAATCGGGAGGATTGGCGGAGTTGCTGAGTAGACTTAGCGCACATAATCTTGATTTGGTACTGTCCAATCGACGGGTACATGCGGATTCAACCCATGCTTGGCGCTGCCAGCGCATCACCCGTCAACCGGTCAGTTTGGTCGGTAAACCACGCCACAATACGGACGCATTTCAGTTTCCAGATGATCTCAGAGGCATGACTGTCATTTTGCCCAGTATGGAAAGTGAGCTACGCGCTGGGTTTGACCTGCTCTGTGAGCAACTGGATATTCGAGTCAAAATCTTGGCTGAAGTAGATGACATGGCGATGTTACGGGTCTTGGCACGGGTATCAGATGCACCCGTATTGGTGCCCACAGTGGTGGTGCGTGATGAGCTAAAACAAGGTCTCTTACAAGAATATGCCCGCATTCCCAACCTATATGAGGACTTTTTTGCGATTGGAATTCAACGGCAATACCAACACCCACTGGTCAAACTGTTGCTAGAGCATGAAAATCTAGACAATCTAAACTAACAGACCGTGAGCAAGCATCGACTCTGGCAATATCAGCAATATATCGCTTAGTGTGGGTCATCCTCATAAATAAATTTAGGCATTTCCCAATGATTACGCATGGCGAGCAAGCGGAATAAAAAGCCACCAAATAGCGCCAGCAATACCATCTGACTTTCACCCACGCCCCACCAGCGACCACTTAAATACGCCGCTGCGGTCACCAAAGCAACACTGGCGTACAATTCACGCTGAAAGACCAGCGGCACGTCATTACACAACGTATCGCGAATAATGCCGCCAAACACCCCCGTAATCACGCCACATACCACTGAAATAATGACACCATGTCCCAGTCCCATCGCCACTTTACAACCAATCAAAGTGAATGCCACTAAGCCCACCGCATCAAGCACCAAGAACATGGTTTTAAAATGCTTCATCAACGGCGCAATCACGATGGTCAGCATCGCCGCCACGATACACAGCACCAAATATTCAGGATGCTTGACCCACGTCAATGGATAATGCCCCAGCAATACATCGCGCACCGAGCCGCCACCCAACGCCGTGACGACCGCAATCAAGGCCACCCCGAACCAATCCATATGCCGCCGCCCCGCTGACAAGGCGCCTGTCATCGCTTCAGCAGTGATCGCAATGATATATAACGTGGTCAGCAGCATACTGAGTGCCCAAGCCAAAAAATGCGGCGATTGTAGCAGGTCATCTGCAACAACATACGACGTAGATTGATCGATCAGCAATTGATTGCAAACCACCCTGCATAAAACCCGCTGTGTAATATTTTAGGGCAGGATTGGCGTTTTTTTTACATTCTGTTACCATAGCGGCCGTCAAGGTGCTCAACATGAGTTAAACGGGAAACAGGTGAAAGCCCTGTACTGCCCCTGCAACGGTAAGTAAGTGTGGATTCGCTATCACAGCCACTGTAAGTCATGACTTATGGGAAGGCGGCGTGTCAAGTCTTGCAAGTCCGGATACCGGCCATGACCCACGTCAGTATTGCCACTTTATGCAAGCTGATGTGCTGACGCGCGGCAGGACTCCCGTTGCAGTCACGACTTGTATTTATACAGATACCGCCATCATCCGCCGTGTCTGCTGTGCTGCTTGCTGTGTCTGTTACTCCGAAGTTTTTGCCCGCACTTTCTTAAATATCGTCATGCAGCGGGCATGGCTTGTGGAGACATACATGTCTAATCAATCGTTTCGCCTTCTTCCTATTGTGTTACTCATGCCAGCGGGTGTGGTGTTTGCTGCTGAAACAGTGTTGCCAATCACTGTGGTCACTGCAAGCCGCATCAGCCAGCCCCTAAGCCAAGTCATCGGCGATATTAGTGTGATCGAGCGTGCAGAGCTTGAGCGGTATAGCGGCGAAAGCGTGCTAAACGCATTACAACTGCAAGCAGGTATCCAAATCATCAGTAATGGCGGCGCAGGCAAACCCAGCAGTGTGTTTATTCGTGGTGCAAA